>PPEA01000662.1 GCA_002967005.1 Mycobacterium talmoniae | reverse complement strand
GCCACGGGCGCTCCGGGTTGACGTGGTCGGGCGTCAGCGGCGACACCCCGCCCCAGTCGTCGACGCCGGCACCGATCAGGGCCAGGCACTCCGCGCGCGACACCAGATTGGGCGGGGCCTGCACCCGCATCTTCGGGCCCAGCACCAGCCGCGCCACCGCCACGGTGGCCAGGAAGTCCTCGAAGTCGGTGTCGGGCGTCGCGGCCATCGCGGTGTGTTCTTTGGCGCGGAAGTTCTGCACGATCACTTCCTGGATGTGCCCGAATTCCTTGTGTACCTTGCGGATTGCGTGCAGGGTGTCGGCGCGTTCGGCCAGGGTCTCCCCGATGCCGACCAGCAGACCGGTGGTGAACGGGATGGAGAGCCGGCCGGCGTCGGTCAGGGTGCGCAGCCGCACCGCCGGGTCCTTGTCCGGGCTGCCGTAATGGGCCAGCCCCTTGGTCTCGAACAACCGCCGCGAGGTGGTCTCCAGCATCATGCCCATCGACGGTGCCACCGGCTTGAGCCTCGACAGCTCCGACCAGCTCATCACCCCGGGGTTCAGGTGCGGCAACAGGCCGGTCTCCTCGAGCACCCGGATGGCCATCGCCCGCACGTAGGACAGCGTGGAGTCGTAGCCACGCTCATCGAGCCACTGCCGCGCTTCGGGCCAGCGCTCCTCGGGCCGGTCACCGAGGGTGAACAACGCCTCCTTGCAGCCCAGCTCGCCGCCCCGGCGGGCGATGTCGAGGATCTCGTCGGGCTCCAGATACATGCCCGCACCGGCGGCACGCAGCTTGCCGGGCACGGTGACGAACGTGCAGTAGTGGCAGGTGTCGCGGCACAGGTGGGTGACCGGGATGAACACCTTGCGCGAGTAGCTGACCGGCAACCGACCGCCGGGCCCGACCCGCCCAGCCGATTGCAGCCCGGCGTCGCGGACCCGGGCCGCGCTGGCACACAAATCGGCCAGGTCATCGCCGCGGGCGGTCATCGCCAGGGCGGCCTCGTCGGCGTTGAGCACCACACCGTCGCGGGCGCGGCGCAGCACCCGGCGCAGCGCCGAGGAGTTCGAGGCCGGTATCTGTGCCGGATCAGCCATGCCGGCGTTGTCCGCTCATACCATCCCTGCGGGTCGCTCTGGCTCATAGCAGACCCGAGCGGCCACCCACCGCGTGATGTCGATGATCACCTGCTCGCCTCCGGGCTCATTGCACACGTCGTGTCGCATCCCCGGGTAGGTCAGCAATGTCTTGTCAATGACAGTTGCGGTGCCGACCAAGTCGATCAGCAGGGCGGTGAAGAACCCATGGTGCACTAGCGGGTCGGCCTTGTAAGCCGCCAGGACCGCCGGGTCGGACATCATCGAATCAACGGGCATCCTGAAAACCGGCAACCAGGGCGCGATCAACGACATAACGCGCGCAGCACCGAACACTGCAGACGGCGCTTTGTCGCCGGGCCAAGGGCAGGCGCAATCAGCACGAGGCCGGCAAGTTCACCGTCGGCAACGCGCGTCAAAGAATACGACGCACTAATCAGTCCGCCCAGGCTGTAGCCGACGAGAAACAGGGGTACCCCACCGCCGCGCCTGCGGGCCAGGTCCAGGATGAGGGCGAGGTCGTCTAGATAATCGCTGAATCGCTTCAACCCTCCCCGGCGCCCACCTGAACGACCATGCCCACGTAGATCGGGAGCCACGACCGCCCACCCGCACGACACCAACGCTGTGATCAACCGCGGATAGCGCCTGCCGTACTCAGCGCCACCGTGCAGGAAAACGATGCTCGCCCGCGGGGGGTTATCGGGGTCCCAGACCTGCCAAGCCAACGGTGTACCGTCATCGGCGGTGAGGACCCCCGTATGCGTCGGTAGCATTCGTCTTCCTCGCGATCGTTCCCGAGCTACGATCCGACAGCCGCCCCGGCTGGCGTGCGGACACTTACGCACCGGCCGATTTCTTGAGCGCAGCGCACAGCTCGACCATCCAGCTCACCGAGGAGGGTGCGTCGGCCGGATCCCCGACGATCGGCAGGTAGTCTATGGGCATCACCCAGTCGATCCCGGCCTCCAGGTACGGAACGATCTGCTCGGCGACTTCGCCTGGCGTACCAGTGATCCAGGCCTTCCGGACGTGCTTCTCGGTGGTCGCCGCCACGATGGCGTTAACCAGCTCATCCGGCGTGGCGTAGGGCAGCAGGTCCTTGAAGTACGTCCAGCCGGGCGGGAACGGCAGCCCGAGCCCATCCTCTTCCCATTGTCGAGACTCGACGCGGCCGGTGGCAGCGCTGACGAATTTCATCACCGGGTTGTGGCAGGCCCGCTCGATGGCGGCAGGGTCGGAGTGCATCAGCACAGTCGCCCACAGCCCGATGCGGAAGCTTCCGGGGTCGCGGCCCTTCTCCTCGACCTGGCGCCGGATACCCGACACCGCCTCGTGCACGGCCTCCGGAGTGGTCAAGGCGTTGGGGATGGCAACCGCCAGGCCGTCGGCCCAGGAGGTGACGTAATCGGTCAGCTGGGGGCCGCCGCCGAGACCCCACACAGTCGGCTGGTGTTGCCGCGCCCCGCCCAGGAACGCCCTGTTGAACGTCCAGCGCTTGCCCTCGTAGTCGAAGGGGCCATCGTGCTCCAGCATGGCGCGGTAGATTCGGAGCAGGTCGCGCAGCCGGGACCTGCCCTGGTTGGTCGGGTGCCCGAAGGGCGCTAACTGTTTGGCCTCGCCGCCGCCGATCTGGAAGTTGGCTCGGCCGCCGGTGAGGTGGGCTAGCGTCAGCATGGATTGGATCAGCTCGGCCGGCCCATGCCGCACACTGTCGGTGGTCAGGTGAAGGTTCAGCTTCGGCGCCGCGGCGTGCACGTATGGAGCGACCATGAACGCATCCATCGCCGAATCCGGGTCGCCGATCACGGCGGCCATGGGTGTGTTCTCCGGGGTCCACAGCTGGCGGGGGATGAACCCGGCCAGCTGGTCGGGGATCAGCACCCCGTCCACGACGCCGCTGTCTTGCAGTGCGCGGCACTGCAAGACGAGGGTGTCGGCGGGAAAGTGACGGTCGGTCCAGACGCCGACGCAGGTCTCAAGCATGCCGGGCTCCGTTGGCAAATCCGGCAGCGTGCAGCGGGTGTCGGGCCGCCGGGGGGATTACGCCGGTGCCGACCCCGATCCGGGTGGTACGCGCTGCGATGCCGCCCAGCAACGCGCCGGCCTCCTTCAGATTCCACCGCTCGGACAAGAACACCCAGCGGAACCCGATCTGTTCAGCCTGCACCCCGTCGTCCAACCCCTGGGCGCGGGGGCGGGCCGCGGTCTCGGATTCGGGGCTTGGGCGTGCCTTCATCCGACCGGCGATCACGTACGCCGAGAGGTCCTCGATGACTGGGACCGTGGCGGCGGTCGTCGGCGCGGTCACGCCGCCGCCACCGTGTCGAAGGAGTTCAGGTCGTGGCAGTGCGTCAGGGCGCGCAGCAACGCAACGTCGGCGAGTCCACGGTCGTCGGCTTGGGCGAGGGCACCGATGAGAGCGATGCCCTGGCCGAGTGGGTAGAGGATGGTCTGGCGGTAGTGCGACACGCACTCTTGCCACGGGTAGTCGCGCACGCCGTGCTCGCCCAGTCGGTCGTGGTAACGGCGCAGCAGCCGTTCCCAGTGCTGCCGTAGGTCGTCGATGTCCATGCTCCCGGCGAGCAGGTTGCCCACATCCTGAGTCCCCCGGCTGACCCCGATCATCTGCCAGTCCACGAAGACCGGGATGCCGTCGGCATCGAAGAACACGTTGTCCAGCCGAGGGTGAGACCAACCACGGCTCCTGACAGACCGGAGAGTTCCAGAACGCGGCGTGCTGGTCGGCCAGCGCGTCCATGACCCGCTCGGCGTCCGCCACGGCCAGCCCGGCCACCTGGTCGCCGGCGCGCAGGCCAGCGAGGTCTTCCAGCAGCAGCGGGGTGGCCGAGCCGTCTCCGACGCCGAGGCACCGGGGGCTGCGCAAACGGGTCCGGTCGGCAAAGCTGGCGTAGAACCGGGACTCCCGCTCGAAGAGGTGCATGGCCGCGTCGATCGTGGCCCGAAGCTCATCGGCGGCCCGGATCTTGGCGATCGCGCTCGCGGGGCCGGGCGGTGAGTCTGGCGCGTATGACAGTCGGACCCGGGCGATGTCGCCGATTGCGCCGGTCACCCCCAGTGACTCGCTGCGCACCTCGGTCACGCTCGCCCTCGGGAACCCGCGGGAATGAAGCTCGCGCTCGCACCACTTCGGATCCAGCCCGCGCAGCCTCGGTGCCACAGCGGAATCCACCGCGTCCGACACCGTTTTCTGACCAGCCATAACACGACTCCCATTCCTGCCGCGGGCCGATGTCTGCCTAACACGCGGATGGTTAGTAATTTGTTACCAACCTCTCCCGCTGCTACGTTACTACGGGTGTCAAGCGCTTCCCCGCGGCTGTCGATGGAGCAACGACGAAGCCTGATCTTGGCCGTCGCGCGTGAGGAGTTCCTCGCTCAGGGGGGCTACGCCGGCGCCCGCATTCAGGCCGTCGCGGACGCCGCTGGCGTCACCAGCGCGCTGATCTACAAGCATTTCGAGTCGAAAGAGGTGCTCTTCGAAGAAGCGATCATGGCGCCGCTGCACGAGCTGCTGGCGGCGCGCATCGAAGAGGTCCGCACCCTGCCGCCGGACCCGACGGGCACCGCGCAACGGGAAAGCACCCGCCGGTTTATGCGCACCCTGCTGCGCACCTTCGCCGAGTCGGTCCCGGCACTCGGGGTGATCTTGTTCGGCGAGCGTGACGTGGCCCGCCGGTTCTATGGCGCCCATTTCCGGCCGCTGATCGACGCTGCCGTCGAAGCCAGCAAGGCCAACTTGAGCCGTTGGCCGCACCGCGACTTTGACCTCGAGACCGCGATTAGCGCGGCCTTCGGAGCGGCGTTCTGGACCGCATTAGACCTGTCCATGCGTGGGGGCATGCCCGACCAGCTGGACCTGCCGGCGCTCGATGCCCAGGCCGACCGGCTCGCCGACCTGCTCATAGACGGCATCAGCGCGCCGCCGCGACCCCACGAGTAGGAGCGGGCCCTCAACCGGTGGCTGGGGCATCGGCTTGTAGCGCGTCGAGTCCGACCGACGGCGCGATCTCGACGAGCTGACGGCGGGCGAAGAGCCACCCACCGTCCTGTTTGACGTAGTCGTCGGTGTAGTAACCGAGGACCTGCAGGTCAGTGCCGAGGTACCTGCCGAGGACGTGGACGTGCACCGTTCCGGTGGCGTGGTCTCCGTCGAAGTCGCTGATCCGGTGGTTGCTGGTGAGGTGGATCAGGTAGTCAATCAACCCCTCCATGCCACGGAAGGTGGTGTCTATGGCTGGCCGGCCGTCGCAGAACGGGATTCCGATGACGGTCTCGTCGAACTGGCCCTCCTCGGCGAACAAGCCCGCACACTCCCGATATTGCTGAGTGTCGCAGTAGTAGGAGTAGCGGGCAACCAGATCCTGGATTGCTAGCCTGTCGTCGATCGGAACGTGGGTCGCTCCCATCGGTGCTCCTTTCGTCACAGTGCGGTGGTCGGGTTCACTGCTGTGGATCGCGGTCTGCAGCCCGGATGATCTCAAGCGTTCCGTTCGACCCGTCGACCCGGCACCAGTCACCGGTGCTGATCCGGCGGGTGCCGTCTCCGGTGCCCATGACGCACGGGATGCCGAGTTCGCGGGCCACTACGGCGGCGTGGCTAAGCACGCCGCCGATGTCAACGACGAGGGCGGCGGAGGTGAACATCACGGAGGCCCAGCTGGGGTCGGTGAATGGTGCGATCAGGATCTCGTTGTCGTCGACGTCGACGAAGTCCGGGTTCAGCACGACCCGTGCGCGGCCTTCGATGACGCCAGCGCTCGCGCCGACGCCCTGCAGTACGAGCCCCTGAGAGGACGGGACGACGCTGCCGGGCGCGGTTGCCGGCAGACCTCGCCACGAACCTGGCAGCGCCTCTGTGAGGTACTGCTCGTGCAGCCGCCGGCGCTCGGCGACAACCGTCTTGGCCCGGTCGGTGGGCCCTAGCCGGAGAAGCTCACGTGCGGTGAGGTACGCAGCGTCATCGGGGTCAACGAGCACACCGGCACGGGCCAACTCCTCGCCGGCCCGCCGGGCGGCGGCCCGCGCGACGTCGAGAACCTGCAGATACGCGATCTTCCCGACACCACGCAGCGGTACGTAGCGGGCGGCGAGTCCGAGCGCTAACTGTGCACCGGCGCGCCGCGTTCGGGGGATCCGGGCGAGCAGCCTCATCTCGGCGGCCCGCCGCTGCTCGACGCGGCGGCGCATCGCAGCCTCGGGTCGTTCGTGCTCGGAACGGCGCGCGTAGCCGTTGGCGAGGCTGAGCACGGGGGCAGCGTCCTCGCGCCAGACCCGGCTGGCAATCTCCCCCTCGTTGGGCCCGTGGTAGCCATGCCGCCGCAGGAACTCTGTGAGCGCCAGCCGGTCGCGCGACAGCTCCCACAGATCGTCGACCATGTCCAGTTCAACGTGCATGCCCTGGCCGGTCAGCACCTGGTCGGCCAGGTCTGGTTCGCCGACGCGTTCGGCCAGCCGGTGGATCTGATCGTAAAGCGGCTGCACCACGGCGAACGTACAGGTGATGTGGGTGTACATGGCGTCGTCGAAGCGCTGCAGCGCGGCCTCGAACCGTGCCCGGGCTGCGCCGAGATCCATCCGGCCCACGGAACTGACCTGGTTCTCCCACCATCGGGTCGTGGTGGTACGCAACCGTCGTACGCGCGTTGGCGCCGACAGGGCGGCGGCGGGGAGCCTCGCCGCGATGATCGGTAGCCGGCGTCGGGTGGGCCGGCTGCGGAAGTCCTCGGGTAGCGTTCCGAGGATCTGTTCGGCGACCGCCGCCCCGGTCGTGCCGGGAAGACGGTCGCCCATGTCTCCCAGGAAGCTGACCTTGGCGGCGAGGCGCCCGTGGAACACGCCCATGATCCGCTGGGCCGGGTCGATGGGGACCTGGACGTGCGCCTTTTCGAGGGCACCGAACGACACGAAGGCCCGGCGCAGCGCGTGTTCGCTGCTCTGACCCCAGAACGTCCAGTTCAGCGGGGTAAGCACGCCGGGGACCGCCTCGCCCATGTTGGAGGTGCTCCACCATGCCGCGTTGTCCCACTCGCCGTCCACGACCCCGACCGGGTCCAGCGGAGTCATTACCGGCTCCTAGGGATTCCGGCGAACATCAGATTCCCAGCAGTCAACGGCGGGCGCCCAAGTGGATCCCGAACCGGGACGACTGTGCTCGCCATGCTGACTGATGCTAGGGACGCTCGTGGCCTCCGAACAGGACATCCAAGGACCCGGTCATAGCATTTTCGGACATCGGCGGCTAACGTCCCGGGCCATGAGCACCACCGCGGCCTCCTGGGACTTCCCACGTGGCGTGTCCGGCATCCGTGTCCTGCTCGAGGTGGCGCGCGAACTTGGCATCCCGATCACCGACCTGCTGGATGGCAGCGATCTGTCCCCGTCCTCCCTGACGGACGCGGACACAATCGTCGATGCTGCCCAAGAGATGACCGTCATCCGCAACCTGGTATGCCTCGCCGGTGACCGGCCCGGGCTGGGGGTGGCCGCCGGCCGACGGCTGACCGTGGGCATGCTCGGGGTATGGGGTTTCGCCATGCTGCTCAGCCCCACAGTCAGCGATCTGCTCGACATCGCGCTGCGCCATGGTCACGGCAAGCTGTCCTGGATCTTCATGCGACCGATGCTCGTCCGCCGGCCCGGGTCAGCCCGACTCGAGCTCGACGCTTCCGAACTGAGCCCGGCCGTCTACCACTTCATCCTCGAACGGGACCTCACCAGCACCGCCACGGCCATCGGAGGCATCGTCGGACATCAGCTGCCGCTCGTTCTCGAGACGAGCTTGCCGGCCGAACGGCGGAAGGCTCTGCGGGCTGCCCTTCCGCAGTCGGTTAGCGTCGGCGGCAGCCACCGGAACGCGTTCGTGTTCGACACGGCCACGCTCACCCACCCGCTGCCGATGGCGGATCCCCTCACCGCCGAAGCCGTGGAGCGGCAATGCGTCGATCTCGCGGTACGCCGCGCCCGCCACGCCGGACTCGCGGGCCGGATCCGGTACGCTCTGCACCGCAGGCCGGCCTCGCCACCGACCCTGGCGGACATCGCCGCGGACCGCCACGTCGACCCCCGCACCATACGGCGCCAACTCAGCGCGGAAGGGACCTCATTTCGAGCCCTTCATGAAGAGGTCCGTCACCGCCTCGCCCTCGAACTACTGAACACCGGCGAACTCTCTGTCGCCCAGGTGTCCCACCGCTTGGGCTATTCGGACCCAGCCAGTTTCAGCAGAGCTTTCCGCCGATGGACCGGCCACTCCCCCAGCGCCTACCTTCTCCGCAGCTGACGGCCCGCCGCCGGTGCTGCGGATGGACAACCCCAGGCGAGATCCCGTCGATCCGGAGACGCGTAGAGCGCCCGCCACACGATTTCGGCGCCTGTGTCGATCAGTGACGTTGCGTCGCCACAGGTGGGGACCACTTGCTGCATGACGCGGTCGACCATCGATATCAGCCATGCCGCCGTTGTATCCGGGGCGAGGTCCGCATCTATCCAATTCTCCCGTTGACCACGCATGATATGCCGTCTCAGCTCCCCTCGTTTGCGCTGAAAGGCTTCGACGCGCTCGTGACGAAGGTGGGGATCATGGGCCGTCATTTGCTGTATCGCCGCCAGTACGGTCCGACTCCTGCGATGAATTACGGCAAGTTCTTCGAGCGCTCCTGAGACGGCCGAGCGACCTGGGCTGGATACATTCCACCATTCGGCGTAGCGGCGGTCACTTGAGCGTCGAATTCCTGGTGCCAACCACGAACTAGTTCGCCTTTGTCTTCGAAGTACAGATAGAAACTCGCGCGTGAGATACCGGCACGTCGAGCGAGGCGCTCGACGCTGAGCTCGGCGAAGCTCGTATTGTCCTCATCGACGCACGCGGCCGCCGCATCGGCGAGTGCCCCGAGCGTGTCGACCCGGCGGGCAGCACGGTTGGGTAGTTGGCGCCGCGCCTCTCTGCTCATGGTCCGGTCAGTTCTGAATACAGCGCTCTCCAGACGACATCCGTCACAGCGGAGGTGTATTTTTTCAAGTCACGGTCGACCGCGGGTCCGACCAATTGCAACTGGCCGTACTCCAACATCCACGTCAACCACAGGGCGAGATCATGCGCCGAGTGATCGGACGTGATGGCATTGGCCTCTTGCCCCAACCGAATATGTTCCTCGATCGCCGCCACAAATGCCGCCATCATTCCGGTGAAATGATCCCGGATCACCGGATCTTGATTGGCCTGTTCCACAATACAACGCATGACGACCCGGTGGGATCGGTAAGCGTCGAATATCGCCGCGAACGCCGCTTCGTAATCAGATTTAGCGGCTCCGGCGGTCAACTCCAACCATGCGTCGGCAGCGTGCAGGAAATCGTCTTGAACAGCACCGACGAGGCTCGACAGGAGCCCACTTTTGTCTCCGAAGTATTTATAAAATGTCGAACGCGCAATGCCGGCTTCGCCGACGAGTCGTTCAACGCTCAATTGTGCGTAACTCGCCCCCTCGTCGACCAACCGTTCAATCGCATCGGCGAGTCGACGCTGGAACTCCGAGGCAACCGTCTGGTTCCGCCGGACGACGCAGTCAGCGCGTTGCCGTCGACTCGGAAGCGCTGCTGACACGCCATCGATCATAACGGCGGGGCACCGTGTACCGGCCTACCGCGGATCGCGTCGCCCGTCCATGGGGCGCACGCCGGCAATGGGGATTGTGTTCTGGATCGCATTCTGCATACAGTGTGTCTAGTCGCTACGACTTCGCCGAAAGCGCCGCATCGCCGAGATCCACGAAGCGCTGCGCAACATCGAGGTTGTACAGCTGGTGACACCAGAAGGCCACCGTCGCTGATGGCAAAGCAGGACAGGACAAGTCGTCCCCCAGGTCCAGCCCGCGGCTTAAAATTTAATAAACATTAGATTCATACCTGAGCGCGTCACCGCTCCCGGCAATCGAAGGACAGATCATGAAGGACTCTTCCGTGCCACGCGAAGCCGATGTCATCGTCGTCGGATCTGGACACAACGGCTTGGTCGCGGCCGCGTATCTGGCCAAGGCTGGCCTCGACGTCCTGGTGGTGGAAGCCTCGCCGACCGCCGGCGGCATGACGTCGACCAATCCGTTTGCGCCAGAGGCGCCGGAGTACATGATCAACGAGGCATCGATCCAAGCGTCGTTGTTCCGCACCACGACCATCGACCGGGATCTGGGGCTGTCACGGTACTACGGCCTGCGTCAGACGGTGATCGACCCGGCACATTTCCAGCTGTCGGCTGACGGGGCCTCGCTGGGCCTGTGGCGTGATCCCCGCAAGACCGCCGCCGAGCTCGCGTACTTTTCCAAAAAGGACGCCCGCGCGCTGATCGAGCTCTACGAGGTGATCGACGCCGCTGTAGAGATCGGGCTGCCGATGATGCAGACCAGCGTGACCCAGCCTGAGATCAAGAACATCCTCAAATCGGCGCGCGCACTGGCCAAGAACCGCAAGCAGCTCTCCGCGCTGGGCCGCTGGATGAGCAGCTCCCAGGCCGAGGCCGTCGAGGAGAGCTTTGAGCACGACATGATCCGCGCACCGATGCTAAGCAGTCTGCCGTTCATGCCGTTCGACGCCGACATGTCGGGCTGGTCGCTGATCTATCTGGGGGTGCTGTCCAAGTACGGGGTGGCGATGTTCCACGGTGGCACCGGCTCGCTGCCCAAAGCCCTGATCGGCGTCATCAAAGACAACCACGGCGACGTGATCACCAGGTCACCGGTCGAGGAGCTGATCGTCACCAACAACCGCTGCACCGGTATACGCATCAAAGGCGGCGCCGAAATCCATGCCCGCCGTGCGGTGTTGACCGCATGCAGCCCCAGGACCACACTGACCCGGCTGCTGCCCCGCGGTGTACTTGAGCCCAAGAAGCAGAACGCCGCCGACCACATCCCGACCCGCAAACGCGGGATCGCCGACGCCAAGGTCAACGTGGCGCTCTCAGGCCGGATCGATATGTCCAAACATGAGAAGTGGCGCGACGACGGGATCGACCTGCGCCAAGCGTGCAACTGCTACCACACCTACGCACAAGCACTCGAAGCCGCCAGGGCTTGTGTGCGCGGCCAGGTGCCCGACGCGATCCCCGGACTGGCCCAAGTCACCAACTCCTTCGACCCGTCGATGTCGCCGCCGGGCAAGGATCTGTGGTGGTTCTGGACCGGCCTGACCCCGTCCTTCCCTGAGGAGGGTTGGGATGTGGCCCGCAAGAAGATCACCGACAGCATCATCAAAGACGCCGAAATCTATTACAAGGGCGTCGAAGACATGCAGGTCGCCGTGCGACCGCTGGTACTGCCGGATATCGAGGAACGATTCTGGGCCATCGACGGGTCTGTCTATCACGTGGACCCAACCATCAGCCGCTTCGGCCCCAACAAGCCGGTCGCCGGCTTTGCCGGCTACAAAACCCCGGTCGAAGGCCTCTACCTCACCGGATCGGGCACCCACCCCGTGGCTGGTATCAGTGGTATGCCCGGCCAGAATGCAGCACGTATCATGCTCAAACACTTCAAGATCCAGGACAAGGGCGGACGCCTCGGCGCACTCAAAGACTTGCTGACCACCCGCAAGAAAGCTGATGTGGACCCGTACTCCAGCGGCCAGAACGACCCCTTCCCCACCGGCTAGGCACCGGAAAGAACTTTGGGATGATCGCCTCGGCGGGCGCCCGAGGGCGGTTTGTTTGACGAGGAAATATGTGCGTGGCCGCAAGCGGCATGGCGGTATCCAGCCCATTACATTCCCACCAGAACCAAAAGGATTGGATAACAAAATGACTGCCATATCTGCTTTCAGCTCTTCCGTGAACGAGTTTCTGCAGCGTGACCCGCGGGCAGCCCTCGGCGTGCAAGCGATGGGGGTGCTGGGCTGTGCGCTGGCGGAAAAGGTTCGCCCCCCGACCCCGCGCACGGCCGCCGACGTGCCGATCTCCGGCTCCCACGTCACACCGGAGTGGCTGACGGCGGTGCTGTGCCGGGGTGTGCCAGGTGCGCACGTGGTGAGTTTCAGCAACCCTAGCGGCAGCAGCGGTAGCACCGAGCGCCTCGCGCTGCGGGTCGTCTACGACGACGCAGGGCAACGAGCGGGCCTGCCGACCGAACTGTTCACCAAAGCCGGCACAAAGGTCAGCCAACGACTGCTCACCGGCGGCGCCGGCGTACTGCATGGCGAAGAACATTTCTACATGTCGCTACGCGACAAGACCACGATGGAAGCTCCCCGCGGGTACTGGGCCAAGGCCGACAACCGCTCGTGGCGCTCGATCACGATCATGGAGGACATCGTCGCAACGCGGGGAGCTCGATTCGTCGGCCCGACCGAACGGCTCACCGAAGATCAGATGCACGACCTCGTGCGCACGCTGGCCTGTATGCACGGCCAACTCTGGGAAGACCCGGCCATCACCGTGCTACGCACCCTTCGTCAGTACATCGACCGCGCGTCCGCGATGGTCGCCGCGCGCGATCGAGCCGCGGTCGGCATGGACCGTGCCGCGCAGGAGATCCCAGCACGGCTGCACGGACAGGCGGACCGCATCTACGAAGCCACCGTGCGCTCGCTGAATATCGGCACCAATGAGATGCCGCAGACCCTGCTGCACGGTGACGCCCACGTCGGGCAGACCTACGTCACGGCCGAGGGCAAGATGGGCTACGCCGACTGGCACCACTGCCTTCGAGGCGGCTGGGCCTTCGACTTCGCCTACGCCGTCAACTCGGCCTGCGAACCGGAAGATCGCCGCGAGTGGGAACGGGGGCTGATGGAGACCTATCTGAATTCTCTGGCCGAATACGGCGGTGCGGCACCGAGTTTCGACGATGCATGGCTCAGTTACCGCCAGCAGAGTTTCTGGCCGCTGACCGCGTGGCTGTTCACGATCGGACGGGCCTGGTACCAGCCGGAGATGCAGCCCGTCGACCGCTGCAAGGCGATTATCCGGCGCACTGCCGCAGCCGTCGATGACCTCGATGCATTTGGCGCGCTCGGCATTTGACTTCAACCCAGGCACACCGACACTCGGCCAACATTCGACCCCATCCGGCCAGCGGCGAATTCGACGTCGACGGCGAGATTGAACCGCGTTCTTCTTCTTGAAACTGACGTTGGTGCATTATCTTACGAAACCTGCCTCGTGTTGCGTTGGAACACGTTGTATAGTCTGATATTTCGATCGAGTGCGGTAGACGCGCCTCTGCCGCGAGCAACCGATCCATCGCCGAGGTTTCCCGCCCCGGTAGCCACCGCCGCGCCGTCAGGATGCTCGACTGGCGGGCAACGAGGCTATATTTTAGCTAATCATCAGAGCGATGCCACCGTTCCGGAGACAGACGTTGGCATGTGCGCGAGTGACCGGAATCTAACTAATCAGCGTGTGACACAGTCTGTGTCGGCCCGTCATGACAAGGCAGCGACCCAGGTGATCTAGTGATTGCGAAGGTGACCGCTGACACATATATTATTCTAGATTAGATTTAACCGACAGCCGCGCGAGTGAGGACCGAAGGCGATGTCAACCACGTCGACTACGGTCACTCACGCCGCACACCCAGGCGCCTCCGGGTGCTGAGCGACGTTGGAGGAAGGATCTCCCATGGGTGTCGCCATTGAGGTAGAAGGACTGACTAAGTCCTTCGGTTCGGCGCGAATCTGGGAAGACGTCACGATGACGATTCCCTCGGGTGAGGTCAGTGTGTTGCTGGGCCCGTCGGGTACCGGCAAATCGGTGTTTTTGAAGTCGCTGATTGGTCTGTTGCGCCCCGAGCGCGGCTCGATCCTGATCGACGGCACCGACATCATCGAATGCTCGGCCAAGGAGCTCTACGAGATCCGCACCCTGTTCGGGGTGCTGTTCCAGGACGGTGCGCTGTTCG
>PPEA01000661.1 GCA_002967005.1 Mycobacterium talmoniae | reverse complement strand
GCCGAGGGCGGGCCGGCGCCCGCGGTCATCGCGGTGGACTCGCTGGACTTGGACACCCGGCGGCGCTCGACCGGCAAGCGGGAGGCCCCACCGGCCACGGCGTACCTGCAATACACGTCCGGGTCGACCCGGACGCCGGCCGGGGTGATGATTTCGAATGCGAACCTGACGGCCAACTTTCGGCAGATGATGTGCGACTTCTTCCCGGAGTACGGCAAGGTCGCGCCGCCGGATACCACGGTGGTGTCGTGGCTGCCGTTCTATCACGACATGGGGTTGATGCTGGGCGTGTGCGGTCCGATCCTGGGCGGTTGGCGCACCGTGATCATGAGCCCGGTGTCGTTCCTGCAGCGCCCCGCGCGGTGGATGCAGGCGGTGGCACGGCACCCTCGGGTGATGACGGCCGCGCCGAACTTCGCGTTCGACTTGGCGGCCGGCCGAACCTCGGACGACGACATGGCCGAGCTTGACCTCGGCGATGTGCTGGCCATCTACAGCGGCGCCGAGCGGGTCCAGGTCTCCACATTGCGCCGCTTCGCTCAGCGGTTCGCGAAATTCAACCTCCGCGAGGAGGTGATCCGCCCGTCGTACGGGCTGGCGGAAGCGACGCTGTACGTGGCGACCGGCGGCTCGGGTCGCCCGCCGAAAGTGGTGCACTTCGAACCCGAGAAACTGTCGGCCGGGCACGCGAAGCGATGCGCCGCCGACGACGGCACCCCCTTGGTGAGCTACGGCACCCCGCACTCGCCGGCGGTGCGGATCGTGGACCCCGAGACCGGCACCGAGTGCCCGGCGGGCGCCGTCGGTGAGATCTGGGCGTTGGGCGACAACATCAGCGCCGGCTATTGGCACAAGCCGGCCGAGACCGAGCAGACGTTCGGCGGACAGCTGCCCGGGGCTCCCGACGGACGGTGGTTGAGGACCGGGGATCTGGGCTTCATCTCCGAGGATGAGCTGTTCATCATCGGCCGGATCAAGGACGTGCTGATCGTGCGCGGCCGCAACCATTACCCCGACGACATCGAGGCCACCGTCCAGCCGATCTCCAAAGGCCGTGTCGCGGCCATCGCGGTTCCGGACGGGGACACCGAGACGTTGGTGGTGATCGTCGAGATCAAGAAGCGGTCCGACTCCGACGACGAGTGGGCCCAGCGGCTGGAGCGGGTGAAAAACGATGTCGTGTCGGCGATCTCGACGTCGCACGGGCTGAGCGCCGCCGACGTCGTGCTGGTCGGGCCCGGGTCGATCCCGATCACCACCAGCGGCAAGATCCGGCGGGCGGCCTGCGTTGAGCTGTACCGCGACGGCCAATTCACCCGGGTGGACGGATAGCGGGCTTCATGGCGCGTGCACCGGGGTTGACCAGCAGCTCGATCAGGTCCACCGGGTTGCGTCCGCGGAACTGCGGGATCGGCCACCACGGCAGCCCGCGCGCCAGTTGACTGACCGCGGCGTCGGCCATCGCGTCCTGAATCCGATACCGGCGGTTCACCGGATCCGGTGACCACAGCGAAGAAATCACCCGGCACAGCCCGTCCACCCGGAGCAGGTTGAACTCGCTGTCGTCGTCGAGGCCCATCGCCCGTAACCGCGCCAGAAACGGAACGCCGGTCGTGATCGTCGTCCCCAGCCCGCAGATCTGAAAACCGCACAGTCCGCTGGTGTCCTCCAGTCGCTCCAGCACCCCGTCGCGGCCGGCCGGCGTTGCGCGGTACCGGTTCTCATGCCCCATCATGTGCCCGCTGAGGGATGCGCGGGTCCCGACAACCTGCACCGCGCCATCGGCCCGGGTGTACGGCTCCAGGACTTCCCCGGTCGTCCCGCCGGGAAAGCGATACACGATGTCGACCGCGCCCGGACGCACCCGGCGCAGGTGGGTCGAGCGCACCAAAGGTAAGCCCAGCCACGCCCGCAACAACGCCAAGGCGTGGTATCGGAACCCCATCTTGGTCAGCCGCACCCGGACGACGTCACCGAGGGCCCCGGAGCCGATGACGCCGCCGATCAACCGGAACTGCGGCAGGTTCATGAAGTCTTCGGCCACCCGAACCGCCCGCCACCGCTGGTAGAGGCCGAGATGCCGAAGATCGGCGACCCGACCCACGGCCGGGGTGTCCATCACCAGTTCGGCTTCCGGGGCAAGATGCGACACGGCGCGCAGGACTTCCAGATTGCTGGTGGCCGTCACCGACACCAGGACCAGGTCGACGTCGCCCGGCCGCAGTGCGCGCAGATCCGCGATGGCGGCAACGCCGAACTGCTCGGCGGCCCGGCGGGCATGACCAGCATTGCGCGAGTAGACACCGGCCACCTCGACATTCGCGTTCAGGCACTGCAGCGCAGGCAAAAACGCGTTTCTGGCTCGATAACCGGACCCGATGACCAGCGCTCGCCGTCGGCGGGGTACCCCGGTCGGCTCGCCGCGATCCGGCGAACTCACCGAGGTCAGGACCCCGCCAGCGCCGAGCTCAGCAGTTTATGGCCGGCCGCCTGCAGCCGTCCGTACGCGCTGGCGGCACCCGTGAGGTCGTTTCGGTGCGTGCACGGCGGTATCCGAGCCGTAACGGCCTGGCGCTCCTCGGCCAGCGGATCGGTGGTTCCCACCCGGCGTTGGTCCACCAGGGCCTGCAAGCGTGGATCGTCGAGCCGTGACCGGGCCGCCCGAAATTCGTCGAGGCCAATCCGATCGTTCGCCAACTCGGCTGGCTGGAACGAGATCTTCAGAATTCTGCGGCGCCGCGGTCCCCGGTTCGGGGCGGCCCGGTGGTAGTAGGAGCGGTTCCAAATCGCCGCTGCGCCAACAGGGCCGACCAAACGCACGATCTGATCGCCGGATCGCAGACCCTGGTGGGGGGAGCGCGGCGTGAACTCGAAGGGGCCGTCGTCGTCGCCGACGGGTGACAACAGAATGAATATGCTGACAAATTTTGGGGCGGCCGGTGAGAAACCCCGAAGGGTTTCGCGGTCCCGGTGCCAGCCGTGCAGCCAGTTCTGGTGGATGTGCGGCTTGTGTTGGGCCGCGGCGATTTCATAGCAATGGCAGTGGTAGAGCAGGGCGGACGGCTCGATACCGGCGATGAGCCGACGAACCGGTTCACTGAACACGTCCTGGAAGATTCCGGTGTCAACGAGTTGGTCGGCGCCAACGTAGGAGCGGGCCTGATCCTCGGTCGCCGCGAATAACGGGTCGATCCGCTGATTCCAGGCCTCGACCTGCGCAACGGGCCACAGCCCGGTGAGATCGGCGATCCCTTCCTGGACAAGCGCTTGCCGCAGGGTACGACCTTGCGTCATGTTCCGTCCAACCGTCCGTTATCGCCGTCGAGCAACACAATAGATCAGTACGCGGCCGGCGTCACGGGGTCCGCCAGCACCGGCGGCTGTTCACCGAGACGTTGGGCAGCTCGCCGGGAAGCCCCCGCGTCGCGGTGCTGCAGGTATTGTCGTGGCCATGTTGAGGGCTGCGACGACCCTGCTGCAGAAGGCCGATCGCCGCCAGCTGGCGGACCCCCGCAGCCTGCACGCGCTTTTCCACAAGACGGACCGCAAACACTGGGGCGACCCCCGCAGTCTGCACCCGTCATGGGAGCCTCGGACCCGCAAGGCCGCCGCGCTGGTGCCGGCGCGCAGCCGCGTCATCGAGTTCGGGGCCGGCAACCGAATCCTGGAGCGCTACCTCGATTCCTCGTGCACCTACACGCCGTCCGACCTCGTCGATCGCGGGCCAGGCACGATCGTGTGTGACCTCAATCGGCGTCCGCTGCCGGACCTGGGCGTCGACGGGTATGACGTCGCGGTCATCATGGGGGTGCTGGAATACCTGCGCGACGTGCCGTCGGTGCTCGACTGGTTGGCCAGCCACGTTCAGGTGTGCGTGCTGTCCTACGCCTGCGCGGACACGAACGGCCACTCGCCGCGCGCCTGGCTGGAGACCGTGAAGCGGCTCAAGGCGGGCTGGATGAACCACTACCGGGAAGCAGACCTTCGCTCGCTGTTCGGTGAACGCGGATTTGCCCTGGTGCGGCAGGAGAGTTGGGAAAACCAGCGGTTGTTCGTTTTTTCCCAATCCGGCGCACCCGCCTGATCGCCACAGCGGGGTGGCGGGCGCGTCCCAAGCCCAATAGCCAAGGGACGCTGGCTAAGTCCGAGCAACCGCAGACAAACCACGACCCCGCGCGGTAAGGTGTCGCGTGTGCGCCGAGGGCGCGACATGAGCGTGCGACGTGGCGGCCCGAGGATCGGCGTCGACGTTGGGGACAAGCAAGACCGGACCAGGAAGCTTGACGTGGGCGCAGTGACAGGCCGCAGGTCTCGTTCGTCGAGTGTCGCGGTGTTGGCGGTCGCCGGATCGGTCCTGCTCGCCGGGGCGTCGACACTGTCGTCGGAACTGCCGTCCGGGGTGCGGACGGTGCGGTCGCTAGCGCAGCTGCTCTCCGACGAGGCGCTGATCATGGGCGGCAGCGGCATGCCGTTGCCCACACAGAGCTACATGGACACCGTCTATGGCAATTTCATCGCCCCCAACGTGGTCGGCAACTACACCACCCAGGCCCTGTTCACGCCCGAGCAGTTTTATCCCTTCACCGGGGTCAAGCAGCTGCCGTTCGACACCTCGGTGGCCCAAGGCCTGTCCAGCCTCGACGACACCATCCGTGGGCAACTCGCCGACGGAAACAACCTGGTGGTGTTCGGCTACTCGCAGAGCGCCACGATCACCTCCCTGGAAATGGAGCAGCTCACCCAAAACCCGCCCACGCTGGACCCCGGGCAACAGCTGTCGTTCGTGCTGATCGGTGATCCCAACAATCCCGACGGCGGGATCTTCGAGCGTTTCGCGGGCCTGTCGTTCCCGAGCCTGGGCCTGACGTTCAGTGCTCCGACCCCGACGGACACCATCTACCCAACCGACATCTACACCACCGAATACGACGGCTGGGCGGACTTCCCGCGCTACCCGCTCAACATCCTGGCCGATCTGAACGCGTTCGCGGGCAGCTACAACGCGCACTTCGACTACACCCAACTCACCCCCGACCAGCTTGCGCAGGCCATCGAGCTGCCCGGATCGGCCGATCTGACCGGAGTGGGGTCGACCAACTACTGGATCATCCCCACCGAGAACCTGCCGTTGCTCGATCCGCTGCGGTCGGTCCCCGTGGTGGGAAACCCGCTGGCCGACTTGCTCCAACCGGATTTGCGGGTGCTGGTCAACCTGGGCTACGGCAGCATCGACAACGGTTGGGACCCCGGCCCGGCCAATGTGCCCACCGGGTTCGGGCTGTTCCCCACCAACATCAATCCCCTCGAGGTACTGCAAGCGCTGGCATCCGGGGCCCAGCAGGGTGTCCACGACTTCATGGCCGACCTGTCCAGCTCGTCGTCGTCGCTGTCCCTGGCGGATCTGACCGAACCAGTGGCGGCCCTGTCGACCGGCGCGCTTTCCCCGGCCGACCTGCCGTCGCTCACCGACATCGTCAACGCCCTGTCGAGTGCGGCCAGCGACGGGTATGCCGCGTTGCTACCCACCGCGGATGTGCTCAACGCGCTAATCACCACCATCCCGGCCTACGACGTCAGCCTCTTCGTGGACGGGCTGCAAGAACTCATCGCCGGCGACCCGATGGGGCTGGTGAGCGCGTTCGGTGACCCCATCGCCGCGGACATCGCGTTGTTGACCCTGTTGGAGTCGGTCGAATCCACCGTCATCACCGACGCGGTGCAATCCGTTGTCGCGGATCTCAGCACGCTGATCCCGTTCTGATCCCTCCGGGAGTCCCAGGCGGCTACCTCACGGGCGCGCCAAACCCAATTGGCCGGCCAGCGCGCCGTATTCGGTCTGCAACCGGCTGCGCAGCCGGTCCACGGCGGCCCCGGTGGCGCTTCTGAGGGCGGCCCCGCCGGCGAGGGCGTCACCGACCCGGTCGATTACCGCGGTACTGGTCAGCTGGTCGGTGCGGATCAACAACCCGGCATTGTCCATGGACAGCGCGAAGTCTCGGCATTTCGGCTGGTACTCCAAGGCAATGGTCGGGGTGGCCGACAGCGATGCCAGAATCCCCGCGTGCAGCCGGCTGACCACCGCCACCGAGCACCGAGCGAGCTCCGCCGCCGCGGCGCGGGCGTCGCCGGGAAGGACAATATCGGCCGCGATTCCGTCCAGAGCGACCTCGGTCCACCGTCGATCTTTGGGATTCATCAGGATCCCGACAAACCGATACCCCTGCGACGACAGATGTTTCACCGCGCGCGAGATCTCGTCGGCGAGCCCGTTGGGATCGTGGCCCCAAAGATCATCACCGAAGCCCAGGTTCACCCCGATGAGGCCCTCTTCCGGGGCGACGTCGGGTTGCGGCAGCAGCAGGGCCGGGTCTCCGGCCACCTCCACGGTCAACCCGACATCGGACAGCAGTTCCGCGCTGCGGGGGCCGCGCACCGACACCGTGTGGAACTCGGAAAGTATTGCCGGCCAGCGCCTCAGCTCGTCCCCGGCGGAGCCGCTGCGGCGGCCCTGGAAGACCGGATCTTCCACGCCGACACCGATCGCGTACCCCGCGGTGTTGTTCGTGAGTGCCGAGCCACGCTTGATCGCGCGCCGCCAGCTGCGCCGGCCGACGATGGTGCCACCGCCCACCACCTGGGTGCCCGCCGCCAGCGACCGATGCAAACCTCGTGCGGGAGACCAGATCCGCTCATGTGGGAAACACGGCAAGTCGACGAACGCGGCGCCCGGAAGCTGCGACCGGACCGCGTCATAGATCGCATCGTCGCCGATGTTGCCCCTGCCGTGCCATCCCAGGTAGCCGACCCACGGCGCCGACCCACCGGGCTCCTGGCTCCGGATGCGTGACCGCCTCACCGGATGGCCTCGTAGCCGAACTTTTTCTGCTGCCGCCGCGGTAACACCGCGACGAATGACCAGTGAAAGAACAGCGACCAGTATCCCACCGTGTCGAAGCGACGCGTCGAGGTGTAGACGGCCTTGGTCGGAAGGTAGAAGAATTTTCCGGATCGCCGTGCCTGCCGGATGAGGAGCAGATCTTCACCCATGGTGAGGTTTTCGTCGAACCGCAGTTGCGGGAACAGTGAATGCCTGACGACCTGGATGGCGTACGAGCCGCCGAATCGGTGCGCAAGGTTGTAGTAGGCGAACCAGGCGCGGGCATAGCGCCTGGTGTCCAGCGGCAACACCTTGGTGGTGCCCACGGACAGCGACGCGCCCGATCCCCGGAGCAGGCTGTTGAGTTCGAGCAGAAAAGGCGGTTTGAGGACGGTGTCGGCGTCCAGGAAGATCACCCAGTTGGTTTCGGGGGAGACGCGGTCGATGCCGAAGTTCTTGGCCGCGGACACACCGGACCGGTCGCTGTGGTAGACCCGGATGTTTCCGCCCGCGAAACGTTGCGCGACGTCGAGCGTCCGGTCGGACGAGCCATTCTCAACCACAATGGCTTCGTAGCGATCCGTTGGGTAGGAAAGCCGGGCGATATGCGCCAGGGTGTCGCCGAGATACTCTTCCTCGTTGTGCGCGGGGATGACGATGGAGAAGCGCAAATAGTCGTCGATTGTCGGTGGGACCATGCTGCCTAGACGGCGCCCAAGCCGCTTGACACGAGACCGACCCCCAGGGTGGCGATCACACACGCGAAAATCTGCCGACGGTGGCCCCGCAGCCAGTTGTGCACCCGCAGCACGACCGCGCAGGTCTTGTCCGGCGCCGCCACGTAGCTGATCAAGGTGACCTCGAAGACGGCGAGCATCACCACGATGTAGGTGATCCCCGCACTGACTTGGGTGCGCATCGCGGTCCCCGAGGCCAAAATGACGGCGAATGCGGCCAAACACTCGGCGGGCGGCGGCCCCGAGCCCAGGCCGACCACAAACGACACCCACGCCGAGCCGTCCTGCAGTGCGCGGCGCACGAAGTTCTGCGCCCGCGCTATCGGGCCCGGTGGCCGCTCCGCCGGCGCCGGCGTGTCGCCGCTCAGCGCGGCGACCGACGCCCGGCGACGCGCCGAGAATCCCACCGCGATGGACACCGCGACCGGCAGCAGCAGTAGCCCGACCGCGAGTTGGAGGTGCCGCGCAGCGGGTTTCGCGGCCATGGCGGCCAGGTTTTGCATCATCGTCGGCAACAGATCACGCATCCCCAGCAGCAGGACCAGCGCGGTCGCAACACCGATGGTCATCGCGCCCAACCAGTAGGTCAGCAGGTTGCGCATGGGCCGCGGCCGGGACAGCAACAGCAGGACGACGCCCATGCGCACCGGGTCGGTCGCTCCCACCAGCGCCAGCACCAGGACGGTGGCCCACATCGCGCAAACCCTACCTTCCTGCAGCGGATCTCGCTGCCCAACGTGCGACTCGGCCCACCCCCACCCGTGGCGCAACAGTACAGTCGGTGCGCGGCGGTGCGGGGTTCCGGACGGTTTCTTCAAGGAGGTCGGCGGCCGTCGACACGCTGCGGGCGGGTTTTGTCATCGCAGCGGCGACCTCCCGCGCGCGCCGGACGTAGTGCGGTGTGAGCACCGTCCGCAGCGCCGCCACCAGCGATTCTCGACTGGTGCAGGAAAGACGCTGGGAGACGCCGACCTCCAGGCGCTTGACGCTGGCCGCCCACACGGGTTGGTCGGCGCCGATCCACAGGATCACGGTGGGGACTCCGGCCCGGACGCCGGCGGCGGTGGTTCCCGCGCCGCCGTGGTGCACGACGGCGCGGCAGCGCGGGAACACCGCGGCGTGATTGACCGCGCCCACGAGTTTGACGTGGTTGGCCTGCGGGATGTCGTCGAAATCGCAGCTTCCGGAACAGATCAGCGCACGCTCACCCAATTCGGCGCAGACCTCGGTGATCATCGCGACGGTCTGGGCGGGGGATTGGACCGGCATGCTGCCGAAACCGAAATAGATCGGCGGATCGGAGGCGGCAATCCAGGACGCCACCTCCTCGTCGCTGTCGGTCGCCAGCTCCATCGATATGGAACCAACAAAGGGGCGCCGACCCCGCCATTCTTGGGCGAGTCCGGGAAAGAACAGCTCATCGTAGGCTTGCATCTCCACGGTGCCGCTCTCGGCGATGCGGCGCACGCAGCTGACCGTTGCCTTGGGTAGACCCAACTCGCGCCGTTGCGCATCCTCGGCCTCCTTCAGGATGCGCCAATACACCCATTCGGCCGCCGCCATCCCGGATCGGATCAGCCAGGGCGGCAGCGGGAGGGGCAGCGCGCGGCCGCTGGCGCGGGCCGGGAAGTAGTGCAGCGCCGCCAGCGGAATACCGTGGTACTCGGCGACGTTGGCGGCGGCCTCCTGATAGGTGGTGCCGGTCAGGATCAGATCCGAGCCGTCGGCGAGCGACTGCAACGCGGCGCTCATCTCTGCCCAGCCCTGGGTCATGTACTCCCGAAGCTCCCGCAGCGCGGTGACCGGATTCTGGATCTTCCAGTACTTGCGGAAGATGTCCGCGTCCAGTTGCTGCTGCGAATCCACCCCATAGGGAACGACCGGAGCAAGGCCGGCCTTCTCGACAAAGGAAACAAGATTAGGCGGAACGGCCAGCCGCACGTCGTGCCCCCGGCCGCGCAGTTCCATCGCGACCGCGGCGCAGGGCTCGACGTCACCACGCGTTCCGTGTACTGCCACAGCGAATTTCATCGGCTAACCACCCCCTTGGTGCCCGTTTCGGTCCGCCTAGGGCGCCGCCCATAACGCCGCGGCCGCGTAGTCGCGGCGCGGCACTCGGACGCGTTTGCGCAGCGGAGTTGGATCTGGTCGCGCTTCCTCGTGCGGTGCGGGTGTTGTCTCTTCCGGCTCTTCGTGTTTCCTCTCCGCCACCGGCTCTTCTAGCGTGCCGTCGGTGACCGGCTCGTCCTGCGTCCTATCCCCAGCGGGCTGGTGCTGGGTGCGCTCGGCGGCGGCCGGCGCCTCGGCGCGCAGCCGTGACGGCCACCAGTTTGCCCGGCCAATCAGCGCGGCGATGGCCGGCACCGTCAGCGTGCGCACCAGGAAGGTGTCCAGCAGAATCCCCATCCCGATGATGAATCCGCCTGAACCAACGTGCTGATGCTGGCGAACAGCATGCCGAACATGGACGCGGCGAAAATCAGGCCGGCCGCGGTGATCACGCCGCCCGTCGCACCGACGGTGCGGATGACGCCGGTACGGACGCCACGGGCCGATTCGTCCCGGATCCGGGAGATGAGCAACAGGTTGTAGTCCGCCCCTACCGCGACCAAGATGATGAACGTCAAGCCGGGAAGGCTCCAATGAAGTTCCTGGTGGAATAGGTATTCGAATACCAGAACGCCGATCCCCAGCGCGGATAGATACGAAACCACCACCGAGACAATCAGATACAGCGGCGCCACAAGTGCGCGCAGCAGCACGATCAGGATCAGCAGCACGACCATGATCGTCACCACGACGATGAATCTGATGTCGCCGTTGTAGTAGTCGCGGGTGTCGCGCAGGCCCACCGAATATCCCGTCATCGAGATCGATGCATCGGCCAGCGCGGTGTTGGGTTGGGCACCACGGGCGGTATCGATGATGGCGTTGACCTGGTCCATGGCCGCGGTGCTGAACGGGTTGAGCTTGGTTTGCACCAGGTACCGCACGGTGTGCCCATCCGGCGAGATGAAGATCGCCGCGGCTTTCTTGAAGTCATCACCGGTTAGAAACTGCGCCGGGATGTAGAAGCCGGACATCGACGGCGTGGTCGCATCGTTTTTCATGCCCAACAGAAACGACGAGGCGTCACCGAGCCCGGCGCCAGCCTTCTTGCTCTCGTCGACCAACAGCTGCACGCCGTCGGCGACCTGCCGGCTGGCCTCGGCCAGCTTGTCCGCGTTTTGCCGCATGGTGGCCAGCTCGGCGGGGATGTTCGCGCCCCCGCCCAGCCCCGCCGCCTGCAGGGCATTGTTGGCGATGCTGAACGCGCGCCGCAGGTCACTGGCGGTGGCCTCGAGGGTTTGCGCGCCCTGGGTGGCTTGCAGCTGCCGAGCCAGCTCGGAGACCTTGTCGAAGGTGCCGTCGTTGCGCGCGGTAACCAGCTGCTGCAACTGGCTGCGCGCGTTGCTGCACGCCGAGTCCATGTTGCAGGTCGGGCTGGCGTTGAGTGAGGTCAGCACCGGATCGGCCCAGGCGAAGCTGTTCTTGGCGTCGGTGAGATTCACGCCGAGGCTGTCGCCGAGTGCGCGCATCGCGGTCACCAACTTGGCGGCCTGGTCGAGCTCCTTGAGGGTCTTCTCCCCGCCGAACGCGTTCTGCATGTAGGTCAGGGCATCGACCAGCCCGCTGACGGTGCCGATGGCCTGACCGACTTGGCCGTTGAGGGAGCCGAGCACGTCGGCAATCATTCCGGAACCCTTGGCCAGCATGTCCATATCGCCCGAGCGGTTGGCGATCTGGGTGGATGCGTCGTTGAGCTTGCCGCCGACCTCGCCGGCCTGAAACGACAGCCGGGCCTGCTCGAGTGATTCGCCGGTGGGCCGGGTGATGCCCCGGACGGCTTCGATATTGGGCAGTTGGCTGACCCGATGTGCCATCTGCTCGAGGTCGGCCAGCGCCTTCGGGGTCCGCAAATCGTGCGGGGAGGACACCAGCAGGTATTCGGGGATGCTCGAGTTCACCGGGAAGTGGCGGCCGATGATGTCGTAGCCCTGGGTGCTCTCCACCGATTGCGGCAGCGCCTTGCGGTCGTCGTAGTTGAAGCGCACCAGGCTGGCGGAGCTGGCCAGGGCGAGCAGCACGAGCAGGCTCGCGACCAGATGGGTTTTGGGGCGCCGCACGATCCGGATGCCGGAGCGCCGCCAGACCCGGCTGGTCAGGTCGCGTCGGGGCGCGACCCAGCCGCGCCGCCCGGCCAGCCACGAGAACCGCCGGCAGGAAGGTGACCGCCGCGAGGAAGCCGATGAAGATGGCGATCGCCAAGGCCAAACCGATCGAGGAAAACACCGTCAGCTTGGTGAAGACCATCCCGAGGAAGGTGATGGCCACGGTGGCCGCGGATGCGGCGATGACTTTGCCGATGGAGTTCAGCGCGCACTTCACCGCGTCGCCCGCGTCGGCTCCCTGCCTTCGGTAGTCGTGATAGCGGCTGATCAGAAAGACGGCGTAATCCGTCCCGGCGCCGGCCATCATCGCGGTGAGAAACACGATCGTCTGCGGGGAAATGCTCAGGCCCAGCGTCCCGAACCCGGCCACCACGCCTTGTGCGGTGGCCAGCGACACCCCGATGGTGATCAGCGGCAGCAGCATGGTGAGCGGGTTGCGATAGATGATCAGCAAAATGGTGAACAGCATGACCACCGTGGCGAGCTCGATGATGTGCCGATCTTTTTCGCCGACATCGGTGATATCGCGCAGGGTGGCCGCCGGTCCGGTCACGTTGGCGCTCAGCGAGGACCCGGCGACGGTATCTTTCACGATGCCGATGACGCGGGCGGTCGAGGCATAGGACTGCGGTGAGCCCAACTCGCCGGTCAACTCCACCGGTAGCAGCCAGGCCTGGTGGTCTTCGCTGGTCATCACCTGGCGCAGCGGCGGGGTGCTGATGAAATCCTGCAGCCTGATGACGTCCTGGGTGTCCTGACGGAGTTTGTCGACCAGGGCGCGGTAGGTGCCTTCGTCGGCGTCGGTGAGGCCCTTGTCGTCGGTGAGCACCACCAACAGCATGTTTCCGGTGCTCGACTCGTGAAACGCCTCGTTCATCTGCTGGGCGCTGACCGCGCCCGGGGCGTCGGCCGGTAGCAACGCCGACGGGCTCTTCTGGGACAGCTCCAGCAGGGACGGAAACGCCAACGGCAAGCTGCCCGCGAGCACGATCCAGAACCCGATCACCCACCACGGCCACCGCACCACGAGATCGCCGAGCCGTTGGAATACGTCGATTCCTCGGACCCGGTCGGTGAGGCGGCTCAGCCGTGACACCGTTAGGAGCCTACTGGTCCGGTCCAGTCTCAGGGAGGTTCACCGGGGCTTCATCGCAATAGTTCACCCGAGTTTCGTCGGCCCACACCCGCGGGCGGCCCCGCTCTGGTCACGCCCGCGACCATGGTCTAGGGTTTGCCCAAGTGCTTATTGTATAAATGCAACGACCGGTTGAGCCGCGACAAAGGAGTCGATTCGGATGAGCATTGCGGAGCGGACCGCCCAGACCACCTGGGAAGGGCCATTGGCCTCGGGCACGGGCGCGCTGCGTGAGGGGAGCAGCGGAGCCCTCGACGGCCTGCAGGTGACCTGGGCGGCCCGCACCGAACAACCGGGCGGCAAGACCAGCCCGGAGGAACTGGCCGCCGCGGCGCATTCCTCGTGCTTCGCGATGGCCCTGTCGTTGAAGCTCGGCGAGAACCACACGCCGCCGCAGCGGCTCGATGTGGCGGCCACCGTCACCCTCGACGACGTCGACGGCGCGCTTGTTGACCCGGTCCTGGATGTCGGCGCCCTGCGGCCACACGGTGATCCGTTTGGTGACCGGTTTGGCGCCCCACCAGCGGTCGTTGGCGACCAGCACCACCGCCCCGCCGTCGAGCACCGAGTCGATCTTGTAGGGGCCTGATGACGGGAAGTGTTTGGTGTCGATATCGGGTTTGAGCTGCCAGGTGCTGTTCCACACCTGCGCCACCTTGTCCACCACCGACATGTTGGTGCTTTGCAGCGCATCGGTGACCGCGGTGGTGTTGATGCCCAGTTCCTCGGCGATGACGTGCGCCGGCATCATCGACGTCGCGGTGAACAGCTGCTTGTAGTCGACGAAGTTGCGGTCCTGCGCGAACGACACCCGTGCCTTCTTTTGGCCCGGCGGGCAGTCGATGCTGGCGATATCGGTGTAGCCGGCCTGGTTGGCCGCGTTGAACTGGCCGAACCGCCCGGACTGGGCGGCCCAGGCCAGCACCATGTCGTCGCAGGTGACCGGCTTGCCGTCGGAGTAGACAGCCTTGTCGGCGATCTGGTAGTCCAGCACCAGCGGCGCGCGCCCCACCACCTTGATGGTGCCGAAGTCCTGGTCGGCGATGACCTGCCCGTCGGGCCCGTGGTAGCCGAAACCGGTGAGCGTGCGGGCGAACGCCTGCGATCCCGCCGACGCGGCCCCGGTGACGGTGGTGGTGTTGTAGGTGACCAGCGCGCCGTCCACCGCGTAGTCGATCTGGTCGTTGGCGCTGCCGGCGCATCCCGTCATCGCCGGGCCGGCGATCGCCGCGAGCGCGAGTAGTGGAACAGCGGCGCCCCACTTGAGCAGCCGCTGCTCCTGCAGTTGGGTGGAGCGGCTGGTCCAGCCGAATTGGTCGTAGCGCCAGCGCCAGATATGGCCGACCACGAAGACGGCGAT
>PPEA01000660.1 GCA_002967005.1 Mycobacterium talmoniae | reverse complement strand
ACCGGACCGCGGCGTTCGCCGGCCAGGTCGCGGGCATCGGCGTCGAGGGGCTGCTGGGCACATTCCTGCCGTCGGACTCGCCGCTGTCGGACTTCGGCAACACGCTGCCGGGCCGGATCCTGTCCGGCATCGCCGGGGCCAAGCCCGCGGCGCCGAACACGGCGGGACAGACCAAGCCACCACTACCGCCCAAGGAAGACGAACGCGGCGGCGCCGGTAAGGGTCAGGGCGAAGGCGGCGACGTGCATATCCACGGTATGCAGGTGCAGCCGAAGGACTTCCCCGACTTCATCAACCAAACGCGCGAACAGGCAGATCGGCGCCAGGGAATGACCGACCAGCACGCCATCCCGTTCAACGTCTTTGGCAAGTAGAGCGCTCAGCCGTTGAGGGGGCCGGTGACGCCAGGGCAGTAGGCCGCCGTAGCAGAATCGGCGAACAGCCCGGCGTGGTCGCGTGATAACCCCGGCGTTCCGGCCATCTCGGCACCGATCACCTGTTCTCTGGTATCACCCGACGAGAGCATTGCGCAGACCCTACGACCGGCCTGGAGTACCAGCGGCGTCGGTCCGGTAATGCGGTAACCACCCTGCTTCAGGAGCGATAGGAACTGGTCATCGTCGCTCGGTGGCGCGAGCGGCGTGGTGGTGGGCACCGGGGCGGCGACGGGCACCGGCGCGTGCACGACGACCGGAGCCGGGGAGCGGCGACGGGCCGCTTCTGTGCGGCGTATTGCACGGAGAACCACACCACCGCGGTGACGGCCGCGGCGAGGACCGCGATGCTCGCCGCCCACGTTGCCGCGTGGCGCCAGCGGGGGCGCTCGTCGGTGTCGCCCGCGTCGTCGAGCTCGGTGGTGTCGGACCAGGCGTAGGCGGGTTCGGTCTTGGCGACCGGGGGCACCACGGTCGTCTCGGCGTCGGCGGCTTCGCCGAGCTGGGTTGCGTCGTCGTCGACCGTCATGGGCCAACCCTCCTGAGTCTGCGTGTGCGAAGCCTAACGCCTCTACCTGGGGCATCGCGTGCAGATCCCGTAACCGTTACCCGAAAGGACGCGGTGTGACCACCTTTCCAAACGCCCCGGTCCTGCCGATCGGTGCCGATGGTCTGCTGACGGGCGAGGACGCGCACACCTGGTACACGAGCCCAGACGGCAACTCCCGGTTTTTCCTCGAAGGTCCGCTGGCGCCGTGGCCGGGGATCCAGGACGGCGCGATCATTCCGGGCGGCCTCAAACCGCTGTCCCCGGACTTCCAGCAGATCGCCCTGAAGTCGGCGCGTCAGCCCGGCTCGACGTGGACCGGAACCGTCTGGGATGAGATGAACACCGACATTCCGATCCAGCTGCACGCTCGTACGCCGCAGGGGATCTCGGCGCTGATCTCGGAATGGATGGGCGCGTGGCCGCCAGACAAGACGGGCGTCCTGGAGCACATCACCCCCGACCGCGGCTACTGGTACTGCAACGTGCGCCGGGCCAAGGCGTGGCCGGACGCGATCAAGAAGGCGCCGCGCACGGTCAAGATGCTGGCGCTGACGCACTCGATTACCAACAACGATGCGTTTTGGTTTGGCTTCCCGTCGATTTCGAGTTTCCAGCCGGGCGGCACCGGCGGGTCGGGGTTCGTGCAGCTGACGAACATCGGTGACCAGCACGCCTATCCGACGGTCCTGTTCTACGGGCCCGGCACGCTCGGCTTCTCCAACGGCGACAGCCTGGGCACGTCGACGATGATCACCTTCGGCCCGCTGGAGGCCGGCCAGGTGGTGTTGATCGACACGCGTCAGCGCCTACGTCAGGTCATCGACCTGTCGCCGGGCGCGCCGGCCCCGCAGTCGCTCAACTCGGTGCAGAAGCTCGTCGAGCAGATCACGAATTTCGTCACGAACAACAACGTGCCGCCGCTGCTGCAGCAGTTCGAGAGCCTGTTTGGGATCCTGCCGCCGCAGGGCGCGCTGTACTCGCTGCTCAACGGCCACTACGCCAATCCGATTCCGGGTGTGGCGCAGCCACAGTGGGCCAAGACGGTCAACCTCAAGGTCTCGATCACCGGCGGCAACTCGGCGTCCAAGGCGGTGTTTCGGATCGACCCGATGCGGGTGTGGCCGGAATGACTGTGCAGGCCAGCCCGGCGCTGTCGGCGGCCATCCAGGGCGGCGATGTCGTTGCCGCGAGCCAGGCCGCTATCGCCGCGGCGCGCCTGGACCAGCAGCCACCGACCGATATCGACGTCGAGATTTACGACAAGTACTGGAAACCGATCGGGTCGTGCGGCAACTACATCGAGGTCAAGCCGACGTTTGCGCGCCTGGAGCTGCCGACTGCGCAGATGGAGCTGATGGGCGTCGACCCGTTCGCCGAGACGGTGCTGTCGTGCGACACCACGCTGGTGCCGGTCACGATGCAGATCGAATATCTGCGCTGGGCCGGGTGGGTGGAGATCGCGCACGACAAGATCAACGCCGACGGCAGCGAGACTGTCGAATGCCAGCTGGTCGGGCTGCTCACCATGCTGGACCGGATTCTCGTATGGCCAGAGCCGTTCTTACCCATAGAGATTCAGCCGTCCGAAGCCATCTATATGGGGCCCGCGATCACGGTCCTCAAGACGATGGTGGCCGAGAACTGCCTTCGGCTACAGCTGGGCCTCTGGGAGCTGGTCAACACGCTGGGCTCGCTCGACGTCGACTGGCGCGCGTGGTTCGGCACGCTGCTGGTGGATGGTCTGAGCCCGGCTGCGATTCAGCAGATGGTGACCACCCCGATCTGCGTGATCTTCACCGATCCGCTGCAGGACACGTCGCCGTGGATCGCGATGCACGGTCGCATGGACACCTGCTGGAAACTGATGCTTCAGCACCTGCGGGACAACGGCCTGTATCCGTCGATGGATCTGTGGCTGCCCGGTGAGCCGCAGCCCGAGGGCGTCCTGTTCCCGCTGACCGTCCCCACCTACATCTTCAACATCAAGGACTACCAAGGGGTTACGGGCCCGTCGGGCACCGTGGCCGATGGCGCCGTGCGAGACCTGGTGAGCTTGGCGGGCTCGCTTCTGGGTACCACGCGGTCGTCGTTCCTGAACCCGGACAACGAATACGTACCGCCGGGCAGCAACATCGAAATCGCTCCAGTGCTGGGCGTGAATTTCGTTCCTCCCTGGGTCGTGTTTAATGCCGACGTAAAAGACAGCGGCATAACAAGTTTGGACGTTGCGCACCACGCAATGCAGGCCTGGAATTTGACCCTGGGTGGCAAATCTCCCCAGTGGCTTAATGATTTGCTGAATGCGTCACTGGAGTACCTGGTGGACATTCTGATGATCGCGATTGGTATCACCGGGATACCGAACTCGATCCTCGACGGCATAGTTGACAACGCTTTTCTCGCCTTCGAATTGTTCGAACTGTTCGATCAACGCGTACAGATGGGCCCCTACGGGCCACCGGAGAAGTTCTTCCCGACCCAATCGACGTACAACGTGGACACGCTGTTTGCTGCGATGACCGCCGCCTGGGACGTGCGCGGCTACCCGGCCGCGATGTTCAGCTTCTACAACGGGCTGCCCTACACGATTGGCCGCGACCTATTTCCGGGTGCGCTGGCCTCGGTGATTCGCCGCGGAACTCTCTACACCGATTACGCGGACAAGATCACCGTCACCGACAACCGCACCACCCGAAAGGTCGACGTGATGGTGGGCGACGGTCGCCGCGACGAGGCGCCCATGACGATCTTCCAGCGCAAGCTGGTCGGCCTCGAAGAGGACATCAACCTGGTGCTACTCGCACCGCCGAATAGCTAACGAGGGGAACCATGTTCGTCAAAGACCCGAGCGCAACCCTGGATTACACCGTGGACTGGTCGGCGTGGATGCCGTCGGGCGACACGATCAAAACCGCGGCCTGGACGGCGACCACCGGCCTCACGGTCGCGTCATCGCCCGCGGCGTCGACCACCGCGACCACGGCCACCACGTTCGTCTCCGGGGGCACCGCGGGCCAAAGCTACACGCTCACATGCGAGATCACCACGACCGCGGGTCGCACTGACTCCCGGTCCATGACGATCGCGGTGCAAGACCTGTGACCGCGCCGATCACGCCGCCGCAGCGCGTGCTGGAGGTACCGCCGGATCGGCGCATCTGGCCGGTGATCGCCAACAACCGGACGCTGACCGTTCCCGAGGACGAGTAGGAGCCACCCCGTGACTCAACCCAACCCCGCGGACTACTGGAACGGCCCGGCGGTCTGGCTCCAAAACCCGCTGGGCTACGCGCCGGGCGCCATGATGTTCATCGGCCCGGTGCTGTTCCCGGCCGGCCTGGACCCGAACACGACGCAGACCGCCGTGGTGGTGCTCGGGCCGGGCGGCGGGCAGTTCAACCTGCCGCCGCTGGCCGCCGGCGAATCCGGGCCATCGGCGCAGTTCCGCAAGGTCAACCTGACCCAGGTGCCCTACGGCAACGACCTGCCCAACCCGCCCGCATCGGTGACGCCGGTGGTTCCCGGCGGGCCGGGCGTGGCGGCGGTCTACGACCTCAACCTGGCGCTGAACTCGGGGCCGCCCGGTGACATCGGGTCGTTTCTGCTGTCCCAGGCCGAGGATCTGGTGGGCGGCCTCGAAGGCGGCTTCACGCTGATCTGGAACGCGGTCACCAACGCATTCAACCCCGCACCCCTGCCGGTGACCGAGTGGCTCAACGTCACGCCAATTGCGGCCACGGGCAACTCGGCCGGTCAGGTCCGCACGCTGGCGTCGCTGACGGTGGCGGCCAAGACGTACGCATGGGTGCCGATTGTGCTCGCGCAATGCGAAGTGAGCGGGACTGCAAACACGCAGGTGGATCTGGTGGCGCGGCTCGGCGGTTCGGCGAACACGCAGACGGGCACTGAGGTCGGGCGCGGCTTCGGCCAGCTCGGCACAAGCCCAGCACCCCCGACGATCGGCCCGTCGTTCACCGCGCTGCTGTCCGGCGGCGCTGGCCAGGTGGCCGCCAATACGGGCGCGACGATCTACTTGAACTGCGAGCAGCAGCAGTCCACCCAGGACCAGTACTCGACCAACCGGTGCCGGTACGTGGTCGGCATTGCGCAGGTGCCCTCGTCGTGACCTATCCGGTCGCGTCGACGCCGGTCCCGTCCGTCCACCAGGCGCCGGGGTCGAGCCTCAACAAGCTGCCGTTCACGCCGCAGCAGATCGAGGCCTTCGGCGTCGCGATCATGGACGAGTTCCTCGCCCAGGTGCTCCTGGCCGTGTCCAATATCCAGGTGTTCGGCCAGAAGCCGTTCGCTGGCCTGCAGACGTGGGCGCAGCAGCTAGAACAGCAGGCGTCGAACGCGCTCGCCACCGCCACCGGTGCGCAGACCACGGCGAACACGGCGAACACGAACGCCAGCTCGGCGCTGTCGCAGCTGCAATCGCTGATTTCGGGCGTCGAGGGCACGGTCATCACCGATGTCACCAACGCCATCAACACCGCCAAGAGTGACGCCACCACCGCGGCCACAAACATCGAGAACCTGCTCACCAACGCCGGCCAGGAAACCGCCTCGGCGCTGGGCTCGTTCATCTCGGGTCTGATCGGCCCGAACTCGCCCCTGAACGCGGCCAACCTGGTCGGACAGTTGTTCCCGGCCCAGATCGGCCCGGTGTCGATTTCGTCGCTGGTGAACGAGGTCTCGCAGCTGTTGTCCTCAACGGACTTCAGCAGCGCGGACGAGGTCGATGGCGGCGGCATCTGGTCGGTGGCCAATGGCGCGGTGACGGCGACGGCGAACGGCTCGCAGATTCAGCTGTTCTCGCCGGGCTCCATCCCCGTCTCGCCGGGCCAGGTGTACAACCTGGCGGCGACGGCGTTGTGGTCGGGCGTGACGGGCGGTACGGACGCCATCTCGCTCATGGTGGCCCCGTACTCGGGCACGACGCCCGGCACGCTGGCCAGCATCGCCCAGGTGGACAACCCGGCCGCGTCGTCGACGGGGACCGCGCTGTCGGGCAGCTACACCGTCCCCGCGTCGGGCGTCGATTCGATCCGGCTCGTGTTCAGTATCAACACGTCGGCCACGGCGGGATCGGTGTCGTTCAAAGCGCCGTCAGCGCAGTTGCAGCAGACCCTGATCCCGCAGAACTTCGTGAACGAACTCGAAACCGACCTGTCGAACGTCGGCACCGATATCCAGGACACCTGGAACAACTTCGTCGGCACCGTGCAGGGTGACGCCTCGATCGTCGGCCAGACGGTGGCCGACTTCGGCAACGCGGTGCAGTCGTGGATCGACGGCATCCGCCAGGCCATCTCGGGCACATCGGAGACGGGCGCCAGCGCGGCGACAGCGGCCACAGCACTCGGCGGCCTCACGTCCACGGTCCAGTCTCTCCAGGCGTCGGTTGCGGCGGTACAGAATGCGCAGAACACCGTGTCCAGCGCGGTGAGCTTGGCCGACACCCCATCGACGGGAACCGTCACCACCTCGGATTGGGGCCCGGATTGGACGATGCGCGGCAACGGCACCGTGGATCGGTCGGCCACCGCGTTTCAATGGATCGACAGCGGAAACTCGCCGCGCCAACGGTGGGGCACTTACACGACCGCGACGGCCGGAGACCTCCAGCGGGCCGGGTACATCTTCGACTCGCTGATGGAATCGCCGCTTGCGGGTTCGTCGGGCAACTGCGGCAACGCGCTGACGGTGCGCTCCAGCGCCGACGGCACGACCTGCGTCTACGCCCGCAACTACTACGACCACGTCGAACTCGGGTACATGTCCGGCGGCACGATGACCGCCTGGACAACGGCGTCCGTCGCGCCGAACTCCGGTTCGCTTTGGGAGCTGGTCGCCGGGTCCGCCACCGACCCGTATGCGTTCACTGTCCTGCAGAACGGCCAGACGGTGCTGACCTACAGCGACGCCACGAACAAGCAGTCGCAGATGGGCGCCTCCTACCGCTACGGCGGGATGGGGATGCTGTCGGACACGCGGTACAGCGGCGAGTCGACGCCTGGCGGTATCAAGTCGTGGCGGCTGGCCGATGACGTGACGTTGGGGACTCCGGCCAGCTCGATTCAGGTGCGGTGCACGACGGGCGACCAGGGCGCGCCGACTAGCGGCACGGTTTCGGTGCTGCAAGGCGGCTACGACACGGTCGACTTTCAATCTCCCGATCTCGGTTGGGCGTTCGCGTCATCGGAGATCAAGGCGACCTACGCCGGGTTGTACATGGTGCGGATCTCGCTCGGGATCACCACAAGCGGGAACGTCGCGCCGGTCCTGGTCCTGAATGGGTCCACGCAGATTTACGGCGCGTTCTACAACGTCGGGGTTTCCAACGCGGTGATCAGTGACACGTTCACACTGTGGTTGAACGCGGGCGATTACGTCCAGCCGGCGATCTACGTCGTGAGCGGCTCTCCGCATGTGACGGGTACGAGCTACCGCACCACGTTCTCCGTCGTCAGGGTTCCGCCGCTGACGGCGGCGCAGGCCGCATAGGGGGAATGTGATGGCAGAGACCGAGACCGAGAAGACCGGGTTCACGTTCAAGACGCTGGAACCGGAGCTGCCGTCCAAGGTAGAGACCGCCTCGGATGCCCTGGTCGACTAGCTCCGCGCTCGCGTCGGGGGCGCCGATCCCCGAGTGGGCCAAGTGGCAACTGGTGCGCAACGTGGCGACCAGCGTCCCGACCGCGCAGGGTTCGGCGACCGCGCTCATGCCGATCATCCTCGGCGGCGGCGTCGCGGGCGCGCCGACCATGCAGGGTTCGGCGTCCATGCTGGTGCCCGGTATCGGGGTGGCCGAGGCGGTCCCGGCGATGGCCGGTACGGCGGCAGCGTTGGCGCCGAGCGTGTCCGGCGGCGCTGTCTTGGCCGCTCCGGTCGCTACCGCCAGCGGGGCCGCGTTCGTCCCGGCGGCACTCGGCGCAATCGTCGCTGTCGCACCGCCGACCGCAGCGGCGGCGGCGTCGATGCTCGCTCCGCTGTTGAGCATCAGTGAAGGCGTGGCCGCGCCGGTCGCGACCGCCAACGCGCAGATGATCGCCCCGGAGCTGTCGCTCGACCTAAACCTCACCGCCCCCGCGGCGGCAGCGTCATCGCAGATGCTCGCCCCGACGGTGACCGTGAAAAACAACCCCGCCTACGGCTCCGTCGGAGCGGGCAACTACGGGTCGTCCAACTTCTCATGGATGCAGAACATCACCGGCAACGCGCTACTGGTGGACGTCGCCTACTACGGCTCATCGAGCAGCCCGAGCCTGACGGTGACCGTCGGCGGCCAAACACTGACACTGCTGGATTCCATCGAGTTCTACAGCGCCGGAATTTTCCCGACCTACTACGAGGTGCTGTTGACGTATGGGCTGCTGGACCCGCCGACCGGCAGCCAAACCGTGAGCGTGTCCGGGAGCTGGGCCGCGACCGGCGCGAACTCGACTTCCTACGCCAACGTCGGTTCGTTCGGCACCGCAGTCACTAACTCCGGTAGCGGCACCACGGCATCGCTCACGGTGCCCTCCGCGACCGGGCAGATGGTCCACGCGGCGATGGCCAGCGGCGGCAGCTCGGGCAGCTTCTCGAACTTCAGCCCGACGCAGCGATTCAGCCAAGCCGTCGTAAGCGGCAACACCAAGTCCTACGTGATCGGCGACGCGCCGGGGGGCGAGTCGGTCGCCTTCAGCGCCTCCCTGTCGTCCGCATCCTGGGGCGCGGTCGGCATCCCACTCTTGGCCCAGTAACGAAAGGTCGAAATGACTATCACCGCAACGCTTTACGGCGGTTTCCTGCAGTCGCTCGCCAACAAGCAGATCAACCTGAACAGCGACTCGTTCAAGGTGATGTTGCTGACCAGCAGCTACACGCCCTCGGATGCGCACCGCTACCAGTCCGACCTGACCAACGAGGTCACCGGCACCGGATACACCGCTGGGGGAGCGACACTCTCGGGCGTCACGGTCAGCTACGCATCCGACACGCTGACGTTCTCGGCGTCCAACGTTTCGTGGGCCAACAGCACGATCACCGCCGCCTACGCCGCCATCGTCGACACCACCCCCGGCGCTGCGGCGAGCAACCCGCTGATCGGCTACGTCAACTTCGGCGGCAACGTGTCCGACACCAACGGCACCTTCCAGATCACCTGGAACGCCTCGGGCATCTTCACGCTGGCGCACTCGTGACCGACGCGCACAACCAGCGGGTGACGCACTCGTACGTGGTCAGATTCCCTGAGCATCCGGCCCGCAAGTCGGACCCCCACTACCGCGACTTCGAGGCATACCGCCGCCGCACCCACGCCACCGCCAAGTGCGCCATCGGCGAGCACCGGGGCGACTTCAGCGAGTGCCACGGCCAGTTGGAGCTGCACCACGCGCACGTGGAATTTGCGCTTCAGAATGGCGTTGATCTCGCGTGGCTCGAAGTCGACTACCCCGGCATCAGCGACCCCGACGAGGTCGGCGCGTGGGTCGAATCGGCCGAGAACCTGACATGGCTGTGCCTGCGGCATCACCGGGGCGACGCAGGCGTGCATGTGTTGTCTGCCAGCGACTTTGAGGCACAGAAATACGTGAGGGGGCTGATCGCAAATGACCATCCTGTACGCCGCGCTCGGCGCGTTGCTGCTCTCGTACATCGCGCTCTACGTGTGGGTCGGGCGACAAGACGACATTGACGAAATCGACTGGTGAGGATGAGATGACCCTGTACTACCCGGACGTCAGCAACAACAACTGGGGATCGACCCAGGCGGCCATCGGTTTCCTGGAGCAGTTGGTTCCCCAGGGCTTCTCGGCGGTCTGCCACAAGGTCTCCCAGGGCAGCGGCTACCGCGACCCGTACTGGCCCGCGGTGCGCGACTGGTGCGCCGCCAATGACCTGTTGTGCATCGGCTACCACTACGTCGATACCAGCAACCCGGCTAGCCAGGCACAATGCTGGAACGCCAACGGTGGCGGCAAATTCGCCATGCTCGACGTCGAGGACGGCTCCGGCGACATCAACAACTACTGGGCGGTCGTCAACGCGTTCAACGCGGCCGGGATTCAGATCGTCCTTAGTTACCTGCCGCACTGGTACTGGCAGAACATCGGCAGCCCAGACCTGACCGGCGTTCCCGGTCTCGTCTCGTCGGCCTACCCCGGCGGCAACGGCTACGCATCGTCGCTCTACGTCAACGGTGGCGGCGATGACGGTTCCGGCTGGAACGGCTACGGCGGCGCGACGCCCGTCGCCTGGCAGTTCACCGACCGCGCCAACATCGCCGGAATCAACGTCGACTGCAACGCATTCAAAGGCACCGCGGCCGAGTTGGCCGCGCTATTCACAGGAGGAACCGTGGTCGCACCACAACCCACCGACCCGACGCTGGCCGTCGCGCAGGACAACCAGGTCCAGCTGCGCGGCCCCGGACTCGCCGGGTGGCCCCAGCTCGGCGGCCATACCGTCGTGGACGCCCTGGCCGCCATCGGCCAGAAGCTCGGCATCGAGGGATTCGCACCACCGGAAGGAAACTGACATGTCCGACGCCAACAGCATTTCGGCAGACGTGAGCGGTGTCGCCACCAACGGCGACCCGGAAATGTGGCGCAACGTCCTGGCCCGGCACCCGCGCAACATCGGTGACGTCGTCAACGACCCCGACAAGGGGCCGTGGAACAGCGTGCACAACGGCCAGAATTTCCAAGGCACCTATGACGCCTTCGAGCAGATCGTCACCGTCGCCGAGCAAATCGCGTGGGTGCACACGTTCAGCAACGGCAAGACGTACGACTCGGGCGATGTACTGATCGCAATGGGCGAGTTCCTGGTCAAGCAGGGACTGCTGTGACGGAAGAGTGGCGCCCGGTCGTCGGCAAGGAGGGCATGTACGAGGTTTCGAACCTAGGCAATGTGCGCTCGTTGGACAGGGTTGTGGAAACGGTACGCGGGCCCTGGCGCTATCCGGGGCGTGTCCTACGTCCACGCCTTAACCCGCGCGGATACCTCACCGTCGGACTTGGCCATGCAAAGAGCCGTCTGGTCCACCATCTCGTTCTGGAAGCATTCGTTGGAATGCGGCCCGACGGACTGGACGGCTGCCACAACGACGGCAATCGAACCAACAACGAGGCGTCGAACCTTCGATGGGACACGCGCAGTGCGAATATCGACGACTCTGTTCGGCATGGAACGCACGCGAAAGCGCGCCGCGACCGGTGCGGAAAGGGTCATCCGTTCGATTCGGTGTGTAGACGCTCCACGCGCAAGGGCGAGAAGCGCACGCGACGAACCTGTCTGACGTGCCAGCGCGAAGCGTTCCATCGCCACTACGACGCGCACCGCGTGAAGTACCTTGATGACCTTCGGCGCCGTCGTGGCCAGCGGAAGGCCGTCGCATGAGCTGGGGCGCGCTGGCGGCCAACGTCGCCGGGACCCGCAATGTTGCCCATGCCGTTCTCACGTTCTGCGGCACCTGGGGGATGCCGGGCACGCAGTATCCGAGCGACGTCGTCAACGGTCTAGCCGAGTTCGTCGACGACGGCCTGTGCTACGAGGTCCCGGTCCCGTACCCGGCCGCGTTCGGGCCCATCGGCGGCCCGGCCGGCTCTCCGAGCTACCAGGAGTCGGTGCAGACCGCAGTCGATTGGGCGTTGGCATGGATCAAGGCCAACCCGCTCCAGACGTTCGCGATGGGAAGCTATTCGCAGGGCGCGGAGGCCGCGAGCCGGGTTCTGATCGAGCTGCAATCCGGCTCGCTGACCGGCTACGCGCACAACTTCATCGGCGGGTATTCGTTCGGCAACCCCTGCCGCGGCGCAGGTTTCCACGCGCCGACCATCGCCGACCCCGGCGGCCGGGGGATCTCGTCGGTGAATATGACGGCGCTGCCGACCATCGACGGGCGCGTAGTGTGGGCCGACTACGTCCACTCCCCGGCCAACGGGGACGCGGGCCTGGACATGTACGCCAGCGTGCCGGACAACGCCGTCGGCACCGATATGACGCTGGTCTACACCACGGCCACCAATGTCCAGTTGCATGACCTGGGCGCGCTGGCCACGACCATCGTCAACGCGCTGGTGGCCGGGGTGGGCGACCTCGGGCTGCTCACGACGTCGACGGCCGCGCTGATCACCACCCCGGCCTCGCAGTTGCTCCCGACGCTGAGCGGGCTGCTCAGCGACACGGGCGCGCCGACGAACATCGCCGTGGGGGGCGTGGACGCCATCAAGGCGGCGATCTGTGGGATTGAGTTCCTGGCCGCGCCGGGCGGTCCGACCGGGCCGCATATTTCGTACCTGGGGGAGCTGCCCGGCTACAGCAACCTGGTCGCCGATGCGGTCGGGTTCCTGCACGGGCTGGCCACCGCGGTTCCGGCGCGCACCGCCGCGTAGCGCGACCTGGCATTTCTCCCGAAAACCCCAGCTCAGAAAGGGTGCACCGAATGCTGCCCGCACGCCCCGGAGATGTCCTCGCCGTCTACGGCGGCGACGGATGGTTCAACCGGCTGATCCGTCTCGGCTCATGGCTGCGACGCAAGCCCGGCGACGCAACGCACGTGGTCATCGTGACGCACTGGGATGGCCAGCGGTGGATGGGCGTGCAGGGGCAGCCCAGCGGCGTCGGTCCCGTCGATGTCACGTCCTACCTCAAGGACCGGCGCACCCGGTCGAACAACGCGCAGCCGCGCACCGATGGCGGCGTGGCCCCGTTCCTGGCCGCGGCCAACGCGGCGATGGGCACCCCGTACGACTGGGTCGGCATCGCGCAGGACGCTTGCAACGCGCTCGGGTTGGACGACGTCGACGAACTACTCGACCGCATCTGGCACTGGCCCGGCGACGCGATGCCCAGCCATGTCGTGTGCAGCTCCCTGGCCGCGGCGCTGTACCGGCTCGTCGGCTGGCCGCATCCCGGCGCGGGCGATGAGCGCAACTGCGCGCCGTGCGACTGGTGGCAATGGTCTGACACCCGAGCATGGGAGCGCGCCGCGTGAGCATCGCAGAGCTTGCGTCCGAGCTGCCCGCGAGCTGGCCCGCGCTCGGTGGCCTCGTGACCATCCTCGGTTACATGATCTGGCGGGATCGGCGCGCGGACCGCACTCTCGGCACGATCCGCGACAACGTGCAGAACGGCCACAAAACGCCGATGCGCAGCGACCTCGACGACTTCCGCGACGAGGTCCGGGCCGCATTCAAAGACGTGCGCCGCGACATCGGCGGGATCCGCGAGGAGCTGCGCGACGAACGCCGCGAGCGCATCGAAGGAGACCGGCGCGCCGAGGAGCGCCGCCATCGGCACGGCGACCCGATGTAGCTATGGCCGCCATCCGGGCGCCGCTGACCGAGCAGATCGCGACGGCGTGGCAGCAGGTGAAGGCCGCGCGGACTCAAGGCGAGCTGGAGCGCGAGTGGATCTGGTCCAGCATGTTGGACCGGCTGCTTGATCGGTATTGCCAGGGCTACCGATGAGAGCCGAACGCGGATGGCTGGCGTTGGCGTCGTTCGTCGCCGGATGGGACGCGACGTGCCCGCCGGGCCAGATGCTCACCGACGGCGCGCGCCGGCACCCGCTGGCGACATGGATTGGCGTCGTGCTGATCGGCGCTCACCTGACCGACGTCCTGCCGCGCCGACTCGATCCGCTGCACGGCGCGGCGCTACTGCTGCGGAGGGCACATGGACGCACCGCCCGAGATCACGTCGACCCTGATCTACACCGGCCCCGGCGCCGGGCCGCTGCTGGAAGCAGCGCAGGCGTGGCGGGCGCTGGCCGCTGAACTCGCGGCGGCCGAGACGGGCTGGCGGTCCACGATAGCGGCGCTCACCGACACCTGGCGCGGGCCGGCCGCCGAAGCGATGACTGTGGAAGCGGCCAACTACGCCGACTGGCTGGCCAACGCCGCAGCTCACACGGCCCGCGTGGCAAGCGCGGCGAATTTCGCGGCCCAAAACTACAACGCCGTCCGGGCGTCCGTCGTGCCCCCGGCCGCTGTCTACGCCAACCGCGCGCAGCTCGCGGTCCTGGTGGCCACGAACCTGCTCGGCCAGAACACCGCGGCCATCGCCGCCAACGAAGCGCACTACGCCGCCATGTGGGCACAGGACACTGCCGCGATGGTCACCTACGCGGCGAGCTCGGCGTCGATCCGGCTGGAGCCATTCACCGCGGCGCCGTCGCAACCGAAAACCGCCTGCGTCGACGCAGGCCAGAGCGCGGCGGCCACCGTCGGCGGCTCGACCGTCGGCCAGATTCTCGGTGCGCTGCTGGGCCAGCCCGAGTCCGGCGGCATCGCCGGGTGGCTGTCCGGCATCACCAGCAGCGGCCAGGGGCTCGGGCTGAACGCCAACTTTTGGAACACGGTCATGAGTACCGGCGCGTTCAATCCGCTGCAGATCGCTCAGCTGGCCGCGTCGTCGGCACGCTCGGCGCCGTCGAGCAGATCGCCACGGCGACCGCGCACTCCGCGGCCACAGCGACGCCGCCGGCGCCGGCCGCCGTCCCGCGCGTGGAAGCGCGCCGCGCGCCGCCGTCGGCGCCGGGACCTCGATCCGCGGGCTGTCCGTGCCGCCGAGCTGGACCCGGACAGATGCGCCCGGCCGCGGCCGGCG
>PPEA01000066.1 GCA_002967005.1 Mycobacterium talmoniae | reverse complement strand
TTCACCGGGCGCGGTGCGGATCGCGGCGGCGGTGGCCGACCGGTTGCGCGCCGACGGTGTCGAGCTGCGGGCGTCTGCTGATGCGGCTGAAACCCGGGCGGCCGGATCTGGCCGCTACGCGGACCGGTTCCGGGTGCCCGCGGCCGCCGCCGGTGCGCCGCTGTCGGTGACCTGGCTGGGGGTGACGACGGTGCTGATCGACGACGGGTCCTCGGCGCTGCTGACCGACGGCTACTTCTCCCGGCCCAGCCTGCCTCGGGTGGCGGTGGGCACGGTCGCGCTGTCGGCGGCGCGCATCGACGGCTGTCTGGCCCGCGCCGGGGTGCAGCGGTTGGCGGCGGTCATCCCGGTGCACACCCACATCGACCACGCGCTGGATTCGGCCGTGGTCGCCGAACGGACCGGCGCCCTGCTGGTCGGTGGCGCCTCGGCCGCCAACATCGGTTATGGGCAGGGGCTTTCCGCGGAGCGGGTGGTGGTCGCGGTTCCGGGTGAGCCGATCACCCTGGGCGCCTACCAGGTGACGCTGATCGAATCGCGGCACTGCCCACCCGACCGGGTTCCCGGCGTGATCACCGCGCCGGTCACCCCGCCGGTGAAGGCGTCGGCCTACAAATGCGGGGAGTCCTGGTCGACGCTGGTGTGCCACCGGCCGTCGGGGCGGCGGCTGCTGATTCAGGGCAGCGCGGGGTTCGTGCCGGGCGCGCTGGCCGGGCACCGCGCCGAGGTGGTCTATCTCGGTGTCGGCCAACTCGGCCTGCAGCCGCGGCAGTACCTGGTCGACTACTGGGCCGAGACGGTGCGGGCGGTCGGCGCCTCCACCGTGGTGTTGACCCACTGGGACGACTTCTTTCGCCCGCTGTCAAAGCCGTTGCGGGCCTTACCGTATGCCGGCGACGACCTGGATGTGACGATGCGGGTGCTCGACGAGTTGGCGGACGCCGACGGGGTCGCGGTGCACCTGCCGACGGTGTGGCGCCGCGAAGACCCGTGGGCGTGAACCTGACCCTGGCGCTGCTGCTGCTGGTCGTCGTCCTCGGCTTCGCCGTCGCCCGGCCGCGGGGCTGGCCGGAGGCGTTCGCCGCGATCCGGCCGCCGGGCTGCTGGTGGCCACCGGCGCGATTTCGCTGCACGACGCCGCCACCGAGGCTTCTGGGCTGGTGCGGGTGGTGGCGTTCCTGGGCGCGGTGCTGGTGCTGGCCAAGCTGTGCGACGACGAGGGCCTGTTCGACGCGGCCGGAGCCGCGATGGCCCGGGCGGACGTCGGTCCGCCGCAACACCTGCTGCGGCGGGTGTTCGTCATCGCCGCCGGCATCACCGCGGTGTTGAGCCTGGACGCCACCGTGGTGCTGTTGACCCCGGTGGTGCTGGCCATGGTGCGACGCCGCAGCGCGCCGGTGCGGCCGCACGCGTATGCCACCGCGCACCTGGCCAACACCGCCTCGCTGCTGTTGCCGGTGTCCAACCTGACCAACCTGCTGGCCTTTCACGCCGCGGATCTTTCGTTTTCCCGATTCACCGTGCTGATGGCGCTGCCATGGCTGGCCGCGAACGGCGCCGTGTACCTGGTGTTCCGGTGGTTTTTCGCCCGGGATCTGCGCGCGGTACCCGATCACGCCGCGACCGCCGCTCCCCCGCGGGTGCCGATCTTCGTGCTGGTGGTGCTGGCGTGCACGCTGGTGGGGTTTGCGGTGACCGAGGCGCTGGGCGTCGCGCCGGCGTGGGCGGCGCTGGCGGGGGGCGACGGTGTTGGCCGGGCGCAGCCTGACCCGGCGGCGCAGCACGGTGATCGGCATCGTGCGGGCGCCAACCTGCCGTTCCTGCTGTTCGTGTTGGCGCTGGGGGTGGTGGTGCAGGCCGTGATGGTCAACGGTTTGGATCGCGGCATGCGGGCGGTGCTGCCCAGCGGTTCGGGGCTGGCGGCGCTGCTGGGGATCGCCGCGGTCGCGGCCGTGCTGGCCAACCTGGTCAACAACCTGCCCGCCACCTTGGTGTTGGTGCCGCTGGCCGCCGCGAGCGGGCCGGCCGCGGTGCTGGCGGTGCTGATCGGGGTGAACATCGGCCCCAACCTGACCTACGTCGGTTCGCTGTCGAATCTGCTGTGGCGTCGGGTGCTGCGCCGCTACGACGTTCCGGCCGGTGTCGGTGAGTACACCCGGTTGGGGTTGTGCACGGTCCCGGCGGCGGTGGGGGCGGCGGTGCTGGCGCTGTGGGTCAGCGTGCGGCTACTCGGCGTCTAAGGTTTGACTCTGCGTGTACCACGCAAAAGTGCAAGTGCGGTGTCTGGTGGGCGCAGAGTCAACGCGGCGCCAGCGGCAGCGGCAGGCCGAGCTCGGCCAGCACGGTGCGCAGCCTGGTCGGATAGTCGGTGATGAGGCCGTCGACGCCGGCGGTGATCTGGGCCCGCATCGTGTCGGGGTCGTTGACGGTCCACGGAATGACCTTGAGCCCCAACGCGTGTGCCCGATCGACAAACACCCCGTCGACTTGCGGGTATTCGGGGGCGACGATGTTGGCCCCGGCCGCCAGCGCCGCCAGCATCGGGTCACCGACCGCCGTCTCATCCCACAACGCCACCAACGGGATGCTGGGCTCGGCGCGCCGCACCATCGGCAGCGTGCGCCAGTCGAAGCTTTCGACCTCGACCCGGTCCACCTTGCCGGCGGCGCGGACCGCGGCCAGGATCACCTCGACGAACTCTTCGGGCGGTGCGGAGTCGTCGGGATGTGCGGCGTCCAGCTTGGTTTCGATGTTGTAGCGGACCCGGGCGTGCCGGGAATCGGTGAGCGCGAAGACTTCCGGCAGCGTCGCCAGGGTGTTGCCGTGCACCGGCTCGGCCTCGGGGAAGTCCTCGAGCGGCAGGTCGCAGTCCAGGGTGCGCAGCTGCGCCAGGGTGAGGTCGTGCACCCGTTTGCCCACGTACGGGTATTGCGGGTCGCCGGCGAACAGCGGTGCGGTGTCGACGCACTTGTCGGGCTGAATCGTCGGGTCGTGCCAGACCAGCGGTTGCCGGTCCTTGGTGATGACGATGTCGAATTCCAACGTGCTGACCCCGATTTCGAGGGCTTTAGCGAAGGCCTGCAGCGACGACTCGGTCGTCTCGCCGCGACCGCCGCGGTGCGCCTGCAGGTCGAAGTCCGAGGGTTGCGCCGCTGCCGTCGGCGCCAGGGCCAGCGCCCACATCGCCGAGCAGACGCAAAAGACCCCAAATCGCCAGCGTTTTGGGGGCTTTTGTGTCTGCTCGCGCAGAGAACTCACCGGCGCTGGCGGGCGATTTCGGCCAGCACCACCCCGGCGGCCACCGAGGCGTTCAGCGATTCGGTCGCCCCGGCCATCGGGATCGACACCACCGCGTCACAGTGCTCTCGCACCAGCCGCGACAACCCCTTGCCTTCGGAGCCGACGACCACCACGGTCGGGACGGTGCCGTCCAGCTCGTCGACCACGGTGTCCCCGTCGGCGTCCAACCCGACCACCTGCAGCCCCCGGTCGGCCCAGTCCTTGAGCGTGCGGTTGAGGTTGGTGGCCCGCCCCACCGGAATCCGGGCCGCCGCACCGGCGCTGGTGCGCCAGGCCACCGCGGTCACCGACGCCGACCGCCGCTGCGGGATCAGCACACCGTGGCCGCCGAACGCCGCCACCGACCGCACGATCGCGCCCAGGTTGCGGGGGTCGGAGATGTTGTCCAGCGCCACCAGCAGCGCGGGTCTGATGTCGTCGGACGCGGCGGCGAGCAGATCGTCGGGGTGCGCGTACCGATACGGCGGCACCTGCAGGGCGATGCCCTGATGCAGCCCGTTGGTGGTCATCCGGTCCAGGTCGGTGCGCGGCACTTCCAGGATCGGGATACCGGAATCGGCGGCCCGGGTGACGGATTCGGTGAGCCGCTCGTCGGCTTCGGCGCCCAGCGCCACGTACAGCGCGGTGGCCGGGACCCCGGCGCGCAGGCATTCCAGCACCGGGTTGCGGCCCAGCACGGTTTCGGTGTCGTCGGTGGGTCGCCGCGACGTCTTGCGGACCTGCTGCTGCTTG
>PPEA01000659.1 GCA_002967005.1 Mycobacterium talmoniae | reverse complement strand
GCACCGCCCCGGCCCGCTGGGCCGCCGTGGCGACATCGGCGGCGGTGCACCGCGGGACGGTGCCCAGCGGCCGGCCGGTCATCGCGTTGGTGACCTCCATGCGGGCATGCGGGTCGGCGGCCTCCACTCGGGCCGCGAGCGCGTCGAGCTGGGTCATGGTCGCGGTCATGGCGTCCAACTCAGCACGAAGCGACCGGATTCCTCGTCGACCATCTCCATGGCGATGCGGCGCGCCCGCACCGCGGCCCGGTCGGCTTTCACGTTGATGTCGCGGCGCGGCTCGCCGCGCTGGCTGAGCCGGTCCTGAATGGTTTCCAGCACCACGGAGTCCCGCATCGCCCACTCGTGGAACATGGTGCGCAGGAATTCCGCGACCCGCTCATCATCGGTCGCGAAATTGCGGGCCATCTGCAGAAAGACGTGGGTCGCCTCGGGGGATTCGGGAGTGAAGCCCTGAATCCGCAGCAGCTCATGGGTTTTCCCGGCGTCGGGATCGATGACGTAATGCTGCACATGTAGTCCGGGTGAGACGAACGTTCCTTCCTCGCGTCGGGTGCCGGTGGTGTCGACGGGCAGGCCGGTGATCTCGGCCTCCCAGGCGGCCAGCCGGCTGGGCGGGGTCGTCCGGGTGTAGGACACCGAGCGTTCGGAGACCTCGACCTCATCGAGTTGGGGCAGCACCTCGATGTCGGGTGGCACCACCTCCGGGTGCATCACGAACACGTCGGTCAGGTCGAGGTAGTGCTCGTGCAGCAACAGGTAGTTCGCGTCGATGCGCAACGCCTCGGTGGTGCCGGCCCAGCCGGAACCGTCGGCGTACCACGGCACCCGGGGCGGCGGCCGCAGCGCCGCGGCACCCGGGTCACCGAGCCAGATCCACACGAACGGCGCCTGCTCGTGCACCGGGTAGCTGCGCACCCGAGCGCCGGGCGGCACGTTCTCCTGCGAGGGGACGTCGACCAGGCAGCCGTCGGGGTCATAGCCGAAGCCGTGGTAACCGCAGATCACCCGGTCGCCGTCGCGGCGGCCGGCCGACAGCGGGTAGGCCCGGTGAATGCAGCGGTCCTCCATGGCGACCACCGCCCCGGAGCCGCGCCGATACAGCAGCACCGGGATGTCCAGCAGCCGGCGCGCCAGCAAGCCCTGCCCGACCTCGTCACTGACAGCGGCCACATACCAACAGTTGTAGGGATAGTTGGGTCTCATAGGTCGAGTACCAGCCTTTCCGAGCGGGACCGGGACACGCAGGTCATGATGACGTCGTTGCGGGCCTTTTCGGCGTCGTTGAGCACCGAGTCCCGGTGGTCGGGTTCGCCCTCCAGCACATCGCATTCGCAGGTGCCGCAGACCCCTTCCATGCAGGAGCCGAGCACGTCGACGCCGGCGTCTTCGCAGGCCTGGTAGATCGATTTGTCCGGCGTGACCGTGACGGTGACCCCGGAGCGTTGGCATTCGACCTCGAAGGTCGCCAACGCGTCCGGTGACGGTTCCTCGAGCGCCTTGGCGGAGAACCGTTCGATGTGCAGGGTTTCGTCGGGCCAGTGGCCGCACCCGGTTTCGACCGCGGTCAACAATCCTTCGGGCCCGCAGCAGTACACCAGGGTGTTCTCGCTCGGCTGCGCCAAAACGGAGTCGAGGCTTGCCCGGAAGTTCGCCCCGTCCTGGGCATCCCGTGCACACAACGTCACCCGGTCGCCGTAACGTCGCAGGTCGTCGACGAACGCCATCGACGCCCGGCTGCGGCCGCCGTAGAGCAGCCGCCAGTCGGCGCCGATGGCGTGCACCGCCGCGATCATCGGCAGCATCGGGGTGATGCCGATGCCGCCGGCGATGAACAGGTAGCGCGGTGAGCCCACCAGCGGGAAGTGGTTGCGCGGGCCGCGCACCCGCACCGCGGCGCCTTCGTGGAGTTTGTCGTGGACGAACTGGGATCCGCCGCGGCTGTTGGGATCCAGCAGCACCCCGACCTGCCATTCGCCGCGGTTGGCGGTGTCGCCGCACAGCGAGTACTGCCGCACCAGCGACGGCGTCAGCAGCAGGTCGATGTGCGCGCCCGGCGCCCACTCCGGCAGGTCCGCGCCGGTCGGGTCGGCGAGGGTGAGGGCGACGACACCGTCGGAGACGGTGTCGCGGCGCCGCACCTCGACATCGAGTTCGACCTCCCGGTAGGCGGGCCGGGCTCGGGTCTCGGCCGTGGCGGTCACGACGTTCTCCGCACCGGGATCGACTTGAACTGGTTGAGGAACAGCGCCCGCACCCGGGTCGGTTCGCCGTCGAGCGCGAGATCCGGGAAGCGTTCCAGGGTCCGCTGAATCCACAGCTTCAGCTCGAGGCGGGCCAGGTTGGCGCCCAGGCAAAAGTGCCGACCGCGGCCGCCGAACGCCTGGTGTTTGTCGGCGAGCCCCTCACGGGTGATGTCGAAGGTGTGCGGGTCCGGGAAGGCGGTCTCGTCGCGGTTGGACGCCAGGTACCACAGCAGCAGCCGGTCGTTTTCCTTGATCGTCTTGCCGTGCAGTTCGACGTCGCGGGTGGCCGCGCGCCCCATGAAGGAGAACGCGGGGTAGCAGCGCAGCCCCTCCTCCACGGCCGCCGGGATCAACTCTGGACGCTCGCTGAGCAGGGCACGCAACTCCGGATCCTGCAGCAGGTGCAGCATCGTCGCGCTGTAGGTGGCCCGGGTGGAGTCGTTCGCCGCCGACATCAGCAGGATGAAGAACGTACCGAGCTCAATCTCGTTGAGTCGCTCGCCGTCGACCTCGGCATCCATCAACGCGCTCACCAGATCATCGCGTGGCGACTGCCGGCGCTCCTCGACTTGCCCCATGACGTAGCCGATGATTTCCTGGAGCACCGCCGCCGTGTCGGACCATTGCTCGCGGATCGCCGGGTCTTCGAACGCGGTGAAGACGTTCGTCCAGTGCACCAGTTTCTCGTCGTCTTCGGCCGGGGTGCCGAGCAGCGAACCGGCCACCCGCGCCGGGACGGCGCGGGCGACGTCGGCGACCAGGTCGAATTGCTCCTTGTCGGCGACGCGGTCAAAAACATGGTCGATGATCTGCTTGATGTGCTCTTCGTGTTCGGCCACACGTTGCGGCGTGAACGCCTTGATGGCCAGCGCCTTGAGCCGGTTGTGGCGGGGTGGATCGATCGAGATCATCTGTGACTGCTGCACCGCCAGCGGCACCCCGATGTCGTCGAGAAGAAAGATGCCGCGGCGTTCGGAGGAGAAGGTTTTGTGGTCCCGGCTCACGGCGCGCACGTCGTCGAAGCGGGTGATCGACCAGAAACCACCCTCGTCGGGCGCATTGCGTTGCGGGCTGAAATGCGCCGGCGCCTCGCGCTGCATCCTGGCGAAGAGATCCCACGGCGGCCCGTCGTCCCACACACTCGGTTCGGCCAGGTCGACGTTGTCGAGGTCTTGTTGGTCGAGGGTTGTCATGGTCGCTCCTTTTGCTGCCGGCTGGTGTTCAGTGTGCGCCGCAGACGCCTTGACGGTGGGGGGATCGAGGTCAATGATTGACGCCATCTGGCGAGTGCGTCGCGGTCACGTCGGGTCACGTGAGCGCCCGGATTCTTGCAGCCACAATTGTTGTGTCACAACGGTTTTCATGACGCCTCCACCGGCTTGGCGGGGACGCTGATGTCGCGTTTGAGGATCTTGCCGGTCGGGCCCTTCGGCAGCTCATCGACGAACCAGATGCGCCGCGGGTATTTGTAGCCGGCAACCCGCTCCCTGACGTAGTCGCGGATTGCTGACGCGTCCGCCGCGGCCCCGGACTTCAGCGTGATCGCGGCGCCCACCTCTTCGCCGAGCAGGTCGTCGGGCACGCCGACCACCGCCGCCTCGCGCACCGCGGGATGCTCGTAGAGCACCTCTTCGATCTCGCGCGGGTAGACGTTGTACCCGCCGCGGATGATCAGGTCCTTGGAGCGGTCGACGATGAAGTAGTAGCCGTCGTCGTCCACCCGGGCCAGATCCCCGGTGTGAAACCAGCCGTCGGGATCGATCGCCGCGGCGGTCGCCTCCGGCCGGCGCCAATACCCCTTCATCACGTTGTGGCCCCGGATGACGATTTCGCCGACACCCTCGGTGCCGGCGCCGACGAGCTTCATCTCCACACCGGCCACCGGCGTGCCGATCGAGCCCGGCTTGCGCGCCCGGTCGGGGTGATTGAACGAGGCCACCGGCGAGGTTTCGCTCAGCCCGTAGCCCTCCAGCACCATGGTGCCGAAGGCGTTCTCGAACCCGCGCATCACTTCGACCGGCATCGCGGCGCCACCGGAGATGCACAGCCGCAGCGAGCCGGTGTCCGGTCGCTGGTCGGCGTGCAGCATCGCGGCGAACATGGTCGGGACGCCTTCGAATACGGTGACGCGGTCGCGCTCGATGAGTGACAGCGCGGTGCCCGGGTCGAACCGCGGGATCAGGGTCAGGCAGGCGCCGGCGGCGATGGTGGCGTTGAGACCGGCGGTCTGACCGAACGCGTGAAACAGTGGCAGGGCGCCGAGGATCACGTCATCCGCCGAGAGATCCACCATGTCGACGACGGTCGCGACGTTGTGGCGCAGGTTGGCGTGGGTTAGCTCGGCGCCCTTGGGGGTGCCGGTGGTCCCCGAGGTGTACAGGATCACGGCGGTGTCCCGGTCGTCACGGGCCACGGCGTCGACGACGGGGGTGGCCGCGCAGATCAGCTCCTCGAATTGCCCGGGGGTCACCACGATGCATTCGGCACCGACGGCGACCGCCCCGGCGTGGGCGGTGGCGGCGAACTCATGCCAGGCGATGATCGCGGTGGCCTGAGAATCGGATAGGTAGAACGTCGTTTCGCGTTCCTTCAACAGCACGTTCATCGGGACCACCACCCCGCCGGCCCGCAGCACCGCGTAGTACGCGATGGCGAAGTAGGGCACGTTGGGCAGCATCACCGCGACCCGGTCGCCGGGCCGCAGTCCCCGCGCAACCAGCAGGCCGGCCAGGCAGGCGCTGGCCGCGTCCAGCCCGGTATACGGTATTTCGACTTCGTTGAGGCGCAGCGCCACTCGGTCAGGGTGGCGGTGGGCGGCCTCGATCAGGCCGGCGGCCAGGCTGGTCATGATGCATCACCCCAGTACCGGGAAGCTGCGACGTTTGGCCAGGCGATCCACACCGTTCTGGATCGCGCACTCGACCTGGTCGTACACCGAGTCGACGTACTCGGTGTCGTCGGCACGGGCGGGATCGGTGTCGACCTCGATGGGGTCGAGGAATTCGGTGCGGATCTTCGCCGGCAGCGGCAGGTGCGCCGGCAAGACCTCAATGGCCAGCGGGAACGGGAATCCCGCGATGATCGGCATCGTCGCCCCGCGCAGCCGCTTGCCCAGCCCGGTCCAGCGGGCCAGAAACCGGCCTTCGGACAGCACGAAGACGGTGTCGTGGCCGCCCACCGTCGCGACGGGGACGATCGGCACCCCCGACCGGATGGCCTGACGGACGAATCCCTTGCGGCCGAACAGTAATGCCTTATCCCGGTGGCGCCAGTTGCGCATCGCGTCCTGTTCGCCGCCGGGCCACACGACCACGTCGTGTCCGGCGGCCAGCGCGGCGGTGACGCCGTCCCGCGACGCCGGGATCACCCCCAGCGCCCGGAAGTAGTCGCCGAGCAGTGGTGCGGCCATCAAGACGTCGTGGGCGGTGCCGTGCAGGACCCGCTGGCCGGCGAATCGGCGCTGCCAGGCGTGCACCAGGGTCCACGCGTCCATGGTCAGGGCACCGCCGGAATGGATGCCGATCAGCAGCGACGGTTCGGCGGGGACGCGGTGCCAGCCGTCGATCTCCAACCGGAAGTAGTGGTCGCACAGGAAGTTCCAGATGGGGTCTTGCACGTAGCGCATGAACTTCTCGTTGGGACCGCTGAGCTGAGTCGGCGCGGCGGTGCGTCGCGCGATGAGTTGCTGCAGCCCACCCCGCGGGGCCCCGGCCTTGCGGGTGGTGGCGCGTTGCGGTTCGGCTTGTTCTGTCGATGTCGTCATGGCTTCCTCAGGTGATGGCGTGCATGCGGTTAAGCATCTGCCGGATCGGGACCGATGCGTACGGAGTGCGCTCCGAGATTGCTCATCTCGTCTTGGGGGCTACTACAACCGTCGTGACCTGCCCGTAGTGCCCACCAGACACCGAACAGCACTTCGGCGTCACGCAGGCTGGCCCCGGTCAGTTCTTCAAATCGGGCCAGGCGGTAGCGCACGGTGTTCTGGTGGACGAACAACCGTGTGGCGGCCCGTTCGACGTGCATCCCGCAGGCCAGAAACGCCCGCACCGTGGCGATCAGCTCACGAGCCGAGCCGCCCTCGGCGAGCGGTTCGAGATAGCGCTTCCGCAGCACATCGCCGACGTCGGCGTCGGTCGCGACCGCCGCCCGCACCCCGAATGAGGCGATGTCGTAGGCGCCCCGCAGACCGCACGCCTGAATCGTGGTCAGCGCCCGGGTCGCCAACCGGTAGGACTCGGCCAACAACCCGAGCGGCTTGGGCGGACCGATCCCGACGACGGCGTCGACCTCGCGTGGTGGCGGCTGGCTCAGGAAGCCAACGACGCACCCGTCAACGACGGTGCCCAGCCCGCGCGACGCCGGATCGTGAAAACCCAGCGTCCACTCCAGTTTGCGCTGCGAGGTGGTGTCGCTGAGCAACGCGCGGACCGCGACGTAGTCGCGGGTGAGGTCAAGCCCGTATGCCTTGGCCTGGATGCCGAGTTCGTCGGCCGGGATGGCGCCGGACAACGCGCCGCGCACGAACGTGGCGCGCTGCTCCTCCTCGGCGAACCCGAACGCGAGCTCGGCGCGGCGGTGCGCCCCGGCGGTGGCCACCATCGCCACGTCGGACCAGGCCAGCGTCGACTGCACGAACTCCAGCACGGCGGCATCGCGGATGCCGAGTCGCGCGCTCTCTGCCCGCGCGTGCGCAACGACGACCTCGATGCCGATCCGCCAGGCCCGCAGCATCTCGTCGACGGGGACGCCTTGCTGCGCCCGTGCTTCACCGATCGCGGTCAGCTCGGCAAGTTCGAGGTCACTTACCGCCGCGCGTCGCCGCGCGCGGAGCGTAAGACCCGCTCCAGTTGGAATCCGATTTCGTCGTCGAGCGTCGCGCGGCCCAAGGTGCGGTAGGTGGGCAGCTGAGCCTGGATCGCTTCGCCGACGCGCCCGGCGAGCGCAGCCAGTTGGCCGAGCAGTGTGTCGAACAGGGCATCCCATTCCGCCAAGGTCCCGTTTGGCGGGGGACGCTGGTCTGCGAGGCGCTGCATCACGATGCGCTGTCGAGGGCCGCGCGCTTCCTGCTCGCCAGGGCGTGGCCACCGGAGATGAGCGCCGGGATCCACACGGGCGCCAAGACGATCAGCATGATGAAAATGGCAGCGAACATCGTTTTACTCATTCCTGGGGTCGGATTCACGGTTTTCCCGAAGCCGCTCCGGCCTTCGAATTCGAATTTCGTGGAATTCGTGCCGTCGCGTTCGTGATAAAAGCTACGCAGCCCGCCCCGATGCAGCGACGTCGCCAGCCGACGAACTCTTCGCGGATCGTCGTCTTCCGGGAACAAACCGGCGCCGCGACCCAGCATACCCGCAGGTCAGGACCGCGGGGCACCGGCAACCGGCGCGCCGGCAACTATGGTCGGGGCCCGGGCGTCAGTCGATCTTTTCCAGCGCCGATCCCTTGTGCATCGCGATGTGATCGGTCTTATCGCTTTTGATTTCGTACTGCGGTTCGTCCTGGCTGGCCCGGCGCTTATGCCCCTTGTATTCGGTGTCCTGCGTGTGCACCTTGGTGATCGTGCCGCTGACGTGGCCCGCTTCGGAGTTCCACCGCACGTGGTCGCCGACCTGGAAACGTGTGGACATCTGCCGCTCCTCGGTTCCGTTCCTCACCTCGGTGTGCCCGATGGCCGGATTGCTCAAACCGGCCGTCGACAAGGCGGCCGGCGCCGATTGCTGCTGAGATCGACGCCTAAATTTCCCGAAACCCGGTTTATTCGGGCTATGCGTCAGTTTGCGCGTCGATTTCAGTGGCCGTGCCGTCGGACGATGCGGTCGGGCCTGCTGTAGACGTTCATCGAGTCCCCGCGCAGGAAGGCGACCAGCGTTAACCCGGACTGGGTGGCCAGGTCGACCGCGAGTGAGGACGGCGCGGACACCGCTGCCAGCACCGGAATACCGGCCATGACGGCCTTCTGGGTCAATTCGAAGGACGCGCGCCCGCTGACCAGCAGCACGGTGCCGGCCAGCGGTATCCGGTCGTGTTCGACCGCCCAACCGATCACTTTGTCGACCGCATTGTGCCGGCCGATGTCCTCACGGACCACCAGCATGGTCTCGGCGTCGAACAGTGCCGCCCCGTGCAGACCGCCGGTGCTGTTGAACACGTTCTGGGCGGCGCGGAGTCGATCCGGCATACCGGTGATCGCGTCCTTGCCGACGATGACCGGGTCATCGCCCGGACAGTACCGGCTGACCGACTGCACCGCGTCGAGGGACGCTTTGCCGCAGATGCCGCACGAGGAGGTGGTGTAGAAGTTGCGGGTGACATCCACGTCGGGCAGCGGCACGCCGGGGGCCAGCGACACATCGAGCACGTTGTAGGTGTTGGCGCCGTCCGCGGCGCCGCGGCAGTACCGCGCGGCCAACACGTCGTCGCGGCACGCGATCACCCCCTCGGTCAGCAGAAATCCCTGCGCGAGTTCGACATCCGAGCCGGGGGTGCGCATGGTGACCGTTAACGCGCTGCCGTTGACCCGGATCTCCAGCGGCTCCTCCACCGCCAGCGTCTCGGGCCGCTCGGCGGCGTGACCCGCTGCCAGGTGACTGGCCCGCCGGCGCGCGGTGACCCGTCCCATGCTCACCGGGCCTTGGAGTGGGTGACCTCGATCGGCACGTGCTTCATCACCGGTTGACCGCTTTCCGGGTTGACGTCACCGATCGGGCACAGCACGTTGAGTTCGGGCATATATCCGGCGGCGTTGCCGGCCGGAATGTTGTAGGCCACCGCCCGGTAGCCGTACACACTGCGCCGGCTGCCGTCCCGGGCGATGCTGGTGATGTCGATGTAGTCGAACTGCTTGATGCCCAATGCCTCCATATCGGCGGCGTTCATGAACAGCAGGGTGCGCAGGTTCTTCACCCCGCGGTAGCGGTCGTCGTCGGAATAAATGGTGGTGTTGAACTGGTCGTGGGAACGCATCGTGCCCAGCACCAGCCGCCCCTGGGCGGGCAGCACATCCGGCAGCGGACCGGCGGAGAACTCGGCTCGGCCAGACTTGGTCAAAAACACCAGTTCTCGCGCGGGTTGGCGGATACGGAAGCCCAGCGGCTGCCGCACCCGGCGGTTGAAGTCCTCAAACCCGTACAGGCCCTTGGCCATCCGGTCCCGGATCCGATCGTAATCGGCCACCAGGTCGTCCCACGGGGTTTTCGTCGCGGGCAGCGTCGCCTTGGCCATCCCGGCGATGATCGCCGGTTCGGAGCGCAGCTGCGGGGACGCCGGCTCCTTCATCCCCACCGACAAATGCACCATGCTCATCGAGTCTTCGACCGTAATCGACTGCGGCACACCGCCCTGCCGGTCGATCTCGGTGCGGGCCACACACGGCAGGATCAGCGCCTGGCGACCGTGCACCAGGTGGCTGCGGTTGAGTTTGGTGGAAACCTGCACGGTCAGTTCGCAGCGGCGCAACGCCTCGAAGCTGTAGGCGGTGTCGGGCGCGGCCAACGCGAAGTTGCCGCCCATCCCGACGAACACCTTCACCTCGCCGCGGTGCATGGCGTGGATGGTGGAGACGACGTCGAGGCCGTGGTGGCGCGGAACGTCGATCTCGCAGGCGGCGGCGAGGTAGTCCAGCGTCTGTTTCGACGGGTGGTGGTCGATGCCGCAGGTCCGGTTGCCCTGCACGTTGGAATGCCCGCGGATGCAGCACGGTCCGGCGCCTTCGCGACCGATGTTGCCGCGCAACAACAACAGGTTGATGATCTCCCGGACGGCGTCCGGCCCGTGGGCGTGCTGGCTGACCCCCAGACACCACGCGATGATGCTGGCCCGGGACTGCCGGTAGATCCGGGCCAGGGTGTGGATCTGCTCGACCGGCACCCCGGACTGGTGCTCGAGCTCCGGCCAGCTCACCGCCTCGCAGGCCGCCCGGTACTCGGCAAACCCGTGGGTGTAGCGCTCGATGAATAGCTCGTCGATCGCCTCGGGGTCGTTGACCGAAGCCTCCAGCAGCGCCTTGGCCACCCCGCGCAGCAACGCGAAATCGCCGCCGATCCGCGGCTGGATGTTCATGGTGCTGATGTCGGTGGCACGGAACAGCGCCATGTCGACCATCTCGTGCGGCACGATCGTGCGGGTCGCGGCCGCTTCGATGAGCGGATTGATGTGCACGATCTGGGCGCCGCGCCGGTAGGCCTCGGCCAGCGCGGTCAACATCCGGGGAGTGTTGGAGGCCGCGTTGACCCCCATGATGATCAGGCAGTCGGCCTTCTCCCAGTCGACCAGGTCGACGGTGCCCTTGCCGGTGCCCAGCGAGGACAGCAGCGCCTTCCCGCTGGCCTCCTGGCACATGTTCGAGCAGTCCGGGAAGTTGTTGGTGCCGAACTCGCGAACCCACCACTGATACAGGAAGGTGGCTTCGTTGCCGAGGCGCCCGGAGGTGTAGAAGGCGGCCTGGTCGGGGGAATCCAGCCCCCGCAGCGTCTCGCCGACCAGCGCGAACGCCGCATCCCAGTCGATGGGTAGGTAGTGATCCGAGGCGGCGTCGTACACCATGGGTTCGGTGAGCCGGCCGGCGTCCTCCAGCGCGAAGTCGCTCCAGCTCGCCAATTCCGCGACGCTGTGGGTGGCAAAGAAGTCCCGGCCGACGCGCTTGGGGTCCATTTCCCAGGTCGAGTGCTTGATGCCGTTCTCGCAGATGTCCAGGCGCAGGCCCTTGCGGTCGTCGGGCCAGGCACAGCCGGGGCAGTCGAATCCCCCGTTCTCGTGGTTCATCCGGGTGATGACCTGCGGGCCTTCCAGGATCTCGCGGCGCTTCAGCAGCACCTTGGCCACGCTGAAGGAGGCGCCGTAGCCGGCCGCGGGGTGGTGGTAGTCCTTTTGCTTCGGCTCGCCGGCGCCGGGTCCGCATCCGGGCGCCGCCGAATCGGGGGTGCCCTGACCCAGCAGCAGCTCGGGTGCTGCGGCCGGCCCGCGGGGCGCGGACTCTTGCGGTGATGTGGTCGTCATTGCAGTAAACCTCCTGCGGTCCTGGGCAATCCGATTGCGGCGGGAATGGCCTCGGCGGAGATCCGTCGACGAAACACCCAGTACGTCCACGCCTGATACACCACGACCGCCGGGGCGAACAGCAGCGCGGCCCACGTCATGATCTTCAGGGTGTAGGGGGTCGACGACCCGTTGTAGATGGTGACGCTCCAGTGCGGGTTCAGGGTCGACGGCACCAGATTCGGGTACAGCGCGCCGAACAGCAGCACCACCACCGCGGCCACGACCAGCAGGGTCAGCACGAACGTCCAGCCCTCGCGGGGGTTGCCTGTCATGACCTTCAACCCGACCCACTGGCGCCACACCAGCCCGACCGCCGCCAACAGGGCGACCACCGCGACCGCCAACACCAGCCAGGTCCACCGCTTTCCGTACGCCAGCTGGGTCCACAGCCCGAACGCGGCGACGACCGCGGTCACCGGCAGCGACACGATGGTCGCGAACCGCAACGCGTCCTCGCGGACCCCCTGGGCGGTCTTCAGCACGAGGAACACCGCGCCGTAGAACACGAACAGGCCGCCGGTCGCCAAGCCACCGAGCACCGTGTAGGGGTTGATCACGTCGCCGAACGTGAGGTGCACGCGATGGTGGGCGTCCACCGGCAGGCCGCGCACCAGGATCGCGAACGCGACACCCCACAGGATCCCGGGCAGCCAGGAGCCGGCCGCGATGCCGAAGTCGGCCCAGCTGCGCCACCGGGCGTCGTCGATCTTGCCGCGCCATTCGATGGCGACCGGGCGCAGGATCAGCCCGAACAGGATCGCCAGCAGCGGCAGATACAGCGCGGAGAACACGGTGGCATACCAGTTCGGGAACGCCGCGAACATCGCGGCGCCCGCGGTGATCAGCCACACCTCGTTGCCGTCCCACACCGGCCCGATGGTGTTGAGCACCGCCCGGCGATGCGCCTCCGGGTCGCCCTTGGCGACCCGGCCCAGCGGCGCCATCAACATGCCGACCCCGAAGTCGAAGCCCTCCAGGATGAAGAAGCCCAGAAACAGCGCGGCGAGGATGACAAACCATGCTTGCTGCAAACCCACCGTGAATCAGCTCCTCTCAGTAGGCAAACGACAGCGGTGCGACCGCGTCCTCAGCCGGCGGCGCGGGCGGCGCCGGCTCGGTGTCGTGCTCTTGGGGGCCGGCGACGACGTAGCGGCGCAGCAACTCAAACCAGAACACCGCCAGCACCGCGTAGACGAGGGTGAACATCACCAGCGAGATCACCACCGTGGCGGGCGCGTGATCGGAGACGCCCTGCTGCACGGTGATGCGGATCGATTGGTCGCCGGTGGGGTTGGGGGCCACGATCCAGGGTTGGCGGCCCATCTCGGTGAACACCCATCCGGCGCTGTTGGCCAGGAACGGGGTGGGAATGGTCAACAACGCGAACCAGGCGAACCAGCGCTGGCGGGGGATGCGGCCGCGCCGGGTCAGCCACAGCGCCACGAGGGAAAACAGCAGCGGCACCGCCAGCAGCCCGACCATCGCACGGAACGACCAGTAGGTGACGAACAGGTTCGGTCGGTAATCCCCCGGCCCGTACTGGTGCTCGTAGCGCAGCTGGATGTCCTTGACCCCCTCCAGCGTGACGCCGGTGAACTTGCCCTCGGCCAAGAAGGGCAGCACGTACTGCGCCTCGATCACCCGGGCGATGCTGTCGCAGTTGTTGTGGGTTCCTGCGGTCAGGATCGAGAAACTGGGGTCGGTTTCGGTGTGACACAACGATTCCGCCGACGCCATCTTCATCGGCTGCTGGCGGAACATCAACTTGCCCTGCACATCACCGGTGAAGAACAAGCCGGCCGCCGCCGCCAGCACCACCAGACAGCCCAGGATGATCGCCGGCCGGTACAGGGTGCGGGCTTCCTCCGCGCCGGGCTTGCGCACCATCCGCCACGAGCAGACCGCGGCCACGAACGTCCCGGCCGTCAGCCACGCGCCGGCGACTACGTGGGTGAACGCCGCGATCGCCGTGTTGTTGGTGAGCAATGCGACGATGCTGTCGAGTTCGGCGCGCCCGGTGGCCGGGTTGTAATGCGCGCCGACCGGGTGCTGCATAAACGAGTTCGCCGCAATGATGAAGAACGCCGAGACGTTCACCGCGACCGCGACCACCCAAATGCAGGCCAAGTGCACCAGCCGCGGCAACCGACTCCAGCCGAAGATCCATAAGCCGATAAAGATCGACTCGAAGAAGAAAGCGGCCAGCCCTTCCATCGCCAGCGGTGCGCCGAAGACGTCGCCGACAAACCGGGAATACTCGCTCCAGTTCATCCCGAACTGAAACTCTTGCACGATCCCGGTGGCCACCCCGATCGCGAAGTTGATCAAGAACAATTTGCCGAAGAACCGGGTCAGTCGATACCAAGCGGCCGTGCCGGTGGCCACCCAGATCGTCTGCATGACCGCCACCAACGGCGCCAGACCGATCGTGAGCGGCACAAAAATGAAGTGATAGACGGTCGTAATCCCGAATTGCCACCGCGAGATGTCGACGAGGTCCATCTGCACCAACCCCCTAGTACCGGGGCGAACCCATGTACTAGGGACAGTAGTAGGGGCGGTGTGCAGCGTCTAGGTTTTGCGGTTGGCGTATTCACCAATATCACCTGGCAAAATCTGGAACGCCTACCACGTCGGCCGCAAATGCGGTTTGGTAACAGCATGAAGGGGGCGCTCCCCGCCCGCACAGCCCGGATCGGGCCGGCGGCCGAGCGGCTACTGCGTGTGGTGGTGTGGCCGATCGCGCAGACCGCGCTCGCCGCCGGGCTGGCCTGGTACCTCGCCCATGACGTGCTCGGCCACCCGGAACCGTTCTTCGCCCCGATCGCCGCCGCGGTGTGTCTGTGGGCGACGAACGTGGTGCGGGCGGAATTGGCCGTCGAAATGATGATCGGTGTAGCGGTGGGGATCGGGTTGGGCACCGGGGTGCACGCCGTGCTCGGCACCGACCCGATCGCCATGGGCGTGGTGGTGCTGCTCGCGCTGTCGGTGGCGGTGGTGATCGGGCAGGGTTTCATCGCGCAACGACCGATGTTCGTCAACCAGACCGTCATGTCAGCGATTTTGATCTTGGCCTTCCCGCACCGCGGCTTCGGTCTGGAACGGTTCTACGACGCCTTGATCGGCGGCGGTTTGGCGGTGGTCTTCAGCATCCTGGTCTTCCCCAAGAATCCGCTGACCGTGCTGCGCGACGCTCGCCGCGACATGCTGACCGCGCTCGGCGACATTCTCGACCAGATCGGCCGCCTGACGGGCGATTCCCCGCCCCCGGACCCCGACTGGGCGTTGGCGGCCGCGGCTCGGCTGCACCGACGCCTGGGGGCGCATCGCCGCGGACGTGGTGGTGTTGGCCCGCCCGGAGATCGGCGAACTCAGCGAGCCCGGCGGCGGTGGGTCCTCCACCATGCCGGACAAACACAACCCGGTGCTATCCATCCTGATCCGCCGCGCCGCTATCGCCGCCCCGCCGCTGGCCGCGACCCTGCACACCGCCGCCGCGCTGGCCAACGACGAGCGGCCCGACGGCGCCTGGCACGCCGAATGGGATACCCTGCGCACTCTGGCGCGGCGCACCGTCGTCGCCGGATCGCAGTGCGGCGAACTGCTTGCCGGACTGCAGATCCACCCCGAGGCGATGGCGCGCAACCTCGCCGCGACCGATGTCCTCGGCGAGCAGCGGGCGATCGCCTCCTTGGTGGGGAAGCCGCCGTCATCAACGTATTTCGGGGCGATAGACCTGCTGATCGACGAGACGCTGGAGCATGTCAGGCTGATTCTCAAAGAGAATTCATAGATCGACGGAAAACGCAAGTGGTAGTTGGACTTTAGCCTGACAAGCTCACACGGGCGGGTGCGGGTCCACAGGATCCGTTGGTAGAGTTGCGGGCATTGTGATGATTCGTGATGGACGTAGACCGCTAGCGTCGCAGTCTGTCAGCGCCATCGCACTCGCTATCTGCGTGCTGATCGGGCTCATCGGATACGGGCTGGTGCGCTCCGAGCTGGCCGGGCCGGTATCACCGTCCGCCATGCTGGTGTCGCTGAACGCCGACGACGTCGATGGCGCCGACATTGACGACGACGCGTTGCCCACAACCGAGAAGGCATCCAGCACCGTCACCCAACACCGCTCGCTGCCCCGGTTGCGCTCGTCACCGCTGGGGCACGGGTTTCCGCCGTTGGCGTCCATGAGCTGGGACCGAGCCGACTTGGCTGGTTCCGGTGCGTGCACGAATTCCCCTGCGGGTCGAGAACTCCTGACCCGGTTCTGCATCGCCAGGGTCTGACCGGTCAGCGCCAGGCTGTTGTGTCCAGAGGGAACAACGGCCGGTGACCACTCGCCCGCGGTATCTGCCGCATCGCTGCGGCGGCCGTGGGATTAATCCATCACCCGCCTGAATCGGTCTGCGCGGCCGCGTGCGCACTGCGCCAGTCGATGGATCGGTTGGCCACATCCACTTCCAGGGAGAATCTGATGTTTTTTGTTGCAACACCATTCGGCGCATCGTCGGCCATGTCCCGACTGGCCAGCACCGCCCACCTCGTCTCGACCGGCTGAGGGGGGCTGCAGCGATGGACTTCGGCGCATTGCCACCGGAAATCAATTCCGCCCGTATGTATTCCGGTCCCGGTTCGGGGCCGATGCTGGCAGCCGCGGTGACCTGGGACACCCTCGCCGCCGAACTGCACACCACCGCAGCGGGTTACCAGTCGACCATTTCGGCCGTGACCGGCGGGCCGTGGCGGGGCCCGGCCGCGTCCTCCATGGTGCGGGCGGCCGCACCGTATGTGGGATGGCTGCACGCCACCGCCGCCCAGGCCGAACAGGCCGCAACCCAGGCCCGCGCCGCGGCGGGCGCCTACGAGGCTGCGCGGGCGATGACGGTTCCGCCGCCGTTGATCGCCGCCAACCGCAGCTTGTTGATGTCGCTGGCGGCAACCAACGTTTTGGGCCAGAACACACCGGCGATCGCGGCCACCGAGGCGCATTACGGCGAGATGTGGGCCCAGGACGCGGCCGCGATGTACGGCTACGCCGGCGCCTCCGCGGCAGCCGCGCAGGTGACC
>PPEA01000658.1 GCA_002967005.1 Mycobacterium talmoniae | reverse complement strand
GCCGCCCAATCATGCAGCTGGTCGGCGGGTCGGCCCTTGGTCAGGTGGGTGTCCACCGGCGGCACCGGATCGCCGGCCGGGGGCGGCACACCGGCGGGGATGGGGACACCGAGTTGCCACGTACAACTGGATGCCAATAGCAGCGCCGTCGCCCCCACGACGACGACCGCGCGCAGCCAACGTACCGGCGACACCACACTCCCTTAACCACGTTGTCCCCTGGACCATCGTTACACGCGTTTCGGTGTCGCCGACTCCAAGGCGGCGGTAGGCACGCCGCCGACGAACCGGGCAGCCACCCATCGCGGCTGCTCGGCACCGGTTTGATCGGGTCAGGTGGCCAGGTCGTGCCACACGATCTTCGCGAGTTCGTCGCGGTCGGCGACATCGAGTTTGATGCAGGCGCGGTAGATGTGCCCCTCCACCGTGCGCACCGACACCGTCAGCCGCTCGGCGATCTCCCGATTCGACAGGCCACCGGCGATCAGTGCGGCGATCTCCCGCTCGCGGGAGGTCACCGGCAACGGCCGGGCCGCGGATCTGACCGCCGGCGTCACCGCCCCGTCGCAGTGGGTGGCCAGTCGCAGGGCGCGGGCCCCGGACTCCGCGCTCTGGCGCCGCCGGCCGGCCCGGTCATGGAAGCGGTACCGCTTCTGCGGCGGCGTCCGCGGCCGACAACATCAGGCCGAGGTCTTCGAATTCAGCACTGGCCGCGTCCAGCGCGGTGGCATCGGCGGCGGCGATGCCCGCCGCATGGCGGGCGTACACGGGCGCCACCGATCCCTGGACGCGTTTGGCGAGTTCGGCCAACCGGCTGGCCACGGTGCGGTCACCGAACCTCGCGGCGTGGTGCAATGCCTCCGCCTCGGCGGCGTACTGGCCGCACGAGTGCGCGAGATCCGCCGCCGCGCGGGACAAGTCGACTGCGGACCGTGGGCTGCCTTTGGCGGCGGCGACCCACGCTCGGGCGATCATCAGTTGCGGCTCCCACAGCGCCTCGTGCCGGCCGGTGTGCTCCTTGGTGTCGTCCAGCACCCGTTCGGCTTCCTCGACTCGGTTCAGCGCGGCGTACGCCCGCACCAGCAGCAGCCGGGCGGGCAGCTGCCAGGGCAGCGAGGTTTCAGCGTTGAGCGCCGCGATCGCCTGTTCTAGTGACGAGATGGCGTCGCGGAATTTCCCCCGGTAGGTGGCGACCAGGCCGGCCATGATCTTGGCGATAGCCCACCCGAGGAACTGTCCGGTCGAGGAGAACTGCGCGTATTCGGCGGCGCGTCGATCGGCCAGGTCGAGTTCGCCGAGGTAGGTGAGCGCCAGCACGTCGCCGTAGCGCACCATGACCCGCAACATGCCGTCGGTGGCTTTCTGCTCGGCGCGGCACCGGGCGGCGGTCGATTCGAAATCGCGTCCGCGGCCGGCGGGCGGCATGCCGAGTCCCGCGGCAAAGGCGGCCCAATCGACGGCCTGTTTGGGGGCGTTCGGATCCGCTAACACCCGTTCGGCCGCCGCCAATCCCTCGGCAATGTTGTTCTGGTGCACCGCCATTGCCGACCCGGTCGCATCGACGATGAGCTTGAGCGCCGGGTGCTCGACCCGGGTGTGTAACAGCTCCAACACCTGGTCGGCTTGGACGGTATCGCCCATCGACCAGTGCAGGATGGACAGCCGAGGGATGCCCCACTGGACGAGCTGCAGCTCATCGAGGTGGTCGGGGTCGAATCGGGTGAGGATCGCGTCGGCTTGTACCGGGTGGCCCTGCCACAGCAGCGCCCGCGACAGTAGCTCGGCGGCCCGCAAGCCGCCGCCGCGCTCAAACGCCGCACGCGCCAACCGTTCCCCGAGCGGGAGGTTCGATAAAAACACCGCATCTTTGGCTGCGCTGATGAGCAGGTCCATGTCGATGACCTGGTCACTGTCGACACACAGTTGCGCCAGCCGGATGCGTCCGGCGGCTGAATCGAGCTCACGCTCCCGAATCACCTGCACGATGCGACCCCGCAGTGTGCGGGCCGAGGCGCTGCCGACACGTCGTCGCACCACATCGCCCAACAGGGGGTGGCTGAATCGGGCATGGACCTGCGCGCCGTGGCGTTCCACCCGGAGCAGGCCTTGGACCTCGGCCGCGTCCACCGCGGCCTCGCCGGCCAACTCACACAGCGCACCGATGTCCAGCGGCTCGCACAGCGACAACAACTTCAGCGCCTGGACAGCTTCGGTGCCGGCGCGATCGAGGCGGTCGTCGAGTAGCGCCGCCAGCCCGGACGGGACGACGGTGGGCCCGCGGAGCTGCCACACGCCGTTGACTTCGGTCAACGTCCCGGCCTCGACGGCGCCTTCGACCAAGTTGCGCAGAAACAACGGATTACCGCCCGACGATGTCCACATGATGTCCGCGCTGAGCCCCTCGAGCGTCCCGCCGAGGACCGATTCGACCAGCGCAACGCTTTGCTGCTTGGTTAACACCGGTAGCTCAAGGCGCTGTAGGTGTCCGTCCTTCCACAGCGCCGTCACCGCGTCGGGCACCGGTTCGCCGCTGCGCAGGGTCGCCACGACCCGCGCGGCCCGCTCGACCACGATCTGGTGCAGCAGGGTGGCGGAAAGTTGGTCCAGCAGGTGTGCGTCGTCGACGCCGATAACGGTGTCCCCGTCGGCTAAAAGCGATTCCCGCGCCGAGACGATGAGCTCGATGGGGTCGCGGGATGGCGAGGCGTGCACCCATAGCGCGAACGCCCCCAGCGGGATACTGCGGGAGGATTCGGTGCACGCCGCCCAGTGCACCTTCGACGGCAACGTGGCGGTGACGGTGCGGGCCAGCGTCGTCTTGCCGACGCCTGCGGCACCCACCAGCACCACGCCGCAGCTGTTCCCGTCGCTCAGCGCGGATTGAATCGCCTGGTGCTCCACGGGCCGTTTCAGCAATCGCCAGCGGCCCACCTTGGACTGACCGCGGCCGTCGCCGTTAACACTGGGAAGAATCGTGTTCGGGCCCTGCACTGGTTGCTCCTGCCGTGGGACAGCTGCGCCGGTTGTCAGTCCGGCAGCTGCGCGATATCGGTCGGTTCGATGCGCGGCGCGGCGTTCACCGTGTGGCGGAACTGGCTGGACGCCTCATACACCTGCTTTTTGAGCCGGTTGATCGACCCGAGCGGGCGGTGCTCCGCCAAGGCACGCCACGAGTTGAAGGACAGCACGTCGTCGCCGAAGGCACGCCGCTCCGGGCTGTACGGATTCTGGCGGGGGAAGGTGATCTTGGCCACCGGCCGGTGCGGGGACGCGTCCTCCGACCAAGGCACCGTGGCGTCTTCGATGGGCATCGTCACCGGATCGGTGCACAGTTGTACCCGCAACTCGTACTCCGCGCTGTTGGTGCCGAAGAACTCGAGGATCAGGTCGCGGTGGGCGTCTTGCCCGGCGGTGCGGGGCACCAGCTGCCCGGTCAGGCTGGTGACCGCATCCGACAACGGCGCATACAGCATCTTCGCGACGTAGTCGCCGTAGCGCAGCGGCGCCGACGAATAGAACGTCTCGCCCAGGATGTGGGTGTTGGGCGCGACGAACACCGCGAGGTTCGGTGGCAGCCGGACGCCGACCCGGGTGGCCGCGGCCAACACCTCGCTGCCCGCCCACAGCACCCGGTCCGGCAGCATCGCCAGCAACTGCGCGGTCGGCATGCCCTGCACGCGGTAGGCGTGGGCGTCGGCGAACAGGAACTCGCGGTGGGTCACCATGATGAAGTCTTGGGTGGTGGCGTCGTCGTCGGGCAGGGCGCGCGGGCCGTGCACGCCGAGGACCTTGATGCCCAGTCCCCGAACCCCGCGGATCTGGTCGCTGCGCAGCACCCCGGAGGTGGTGGACAGCCGGGCGATAACCGGGTAGGTCGCCGGCGCGGCAAACAGCCCCTGCGCCAACTCGTCGGGCAAATCGGGGTAGACGGTGAGTTCCCCGCGCAGGATCGCGTGGCTCTTGGCGTGCGCGTCCCGCAGCCCGTGCTTGAACTTGCGGTAGGCCCGTACGTTGTTGCCGTGCAGCGCCTTGACGATGCTGTCAACGTCCGCGTCCTCGTCGGGCCGGGGCCGCTCCAGGTTCTCGTGGTAGCGAACGTAGCTGCCGCCGCTGGAGGTCAGCGTCGCGGGCGCGCGATTCGTCGGGTTGACAGGCCGCCAGGGCGCGAACGGATTCGCCACCCCGTCCAGGGCCGGCGCGAGCGCGGGAAAGTGGCGCAGCAACACGGTGCGCATGCTGTTGTCGTTCACCCAGTCCATGCCGGCCTGGGTGTAGATTTCCGGACGGAAGTCGCGGGTGAAGAAGCGATCGCTGGCCAGCCGCCGCGATGCCATCAGCACAAAGATCCGAAATGCGGTGTCGCTGAACCCAAATCCTGGTGGCTTGGGTTCGGCATACAATCCGATCATCAGATCGACCCGCTCCACGTCACCATAGATCTGTCGCAGTTCCTCGGCCCACACCGGGTTGTCGGTCAGCTCCTCGAACGACGCGACGGGTTTGAGGCGAAGCAGACGTCGGAACTCGTTGTAGCGCGGCACGCCTCGCTCACGCACCCGCAAGATGTCGGTGGTGGCAAGGTCGAGCAGCGAACCGTCCGCCCGGTTGAACTGCTGCAGGTGTCGGGGGAAATTGTGCAGGGTGATCGCACCGGGATGGGAGCGGCCAAACGAGTAAAGGAGATCCGCCATGGGCAGCTCGGCCAGCCGCTCGCGCACATGCAGAACCGTCAGGTCGGGCAACGTGTGCGCGGCCAGCACGCAGTCGTCGCGCAGCGATCGGAACAAGAAGTCGTCGGGAATGAGCGGATGCATCCGGTAGACGGCCACGAATTCCTCGGTGAGCGAGTAGGGAACCCCGTGGTGGTCGGTGGGTGAGCCGGGAATGCCCTGTAACACCTCGCTGTCGCTGATGCGCCCGAAGCGGCGACGGAATCGTTCCCCGAGCACCCCGAACCAGTTCGCCCGCATTGCGTAAACGGTGGTGGGATGAGCGATGATCGCCGGGGTCCAGTCGATGGTGTGGATCTTGGCGATCAGGGCGGAATTGACCAGGCGGGCCTTGGCGTACAGTTCCTGGTCGGTCAGCCGCGGGTATTCGGTGGCCAGCCGTTCGCATATCGCGTTGTGCTCGCGCATGAACAACGAGTGCAACATGGCCAGACCGACCCAGAAATTGCCGGCGACGCCGCTCAAGTCGACGTACTGCTCCAGGTCGGCGGGCGGCAATCCCAGCTCGTCGATGCGGAGTTGACCGTGGTGTCCCGAGCGCAGCCCATTGCAGAAATCCGGTGTCGATCCATAGATTTGCGACGCATCCCACCAGTGGGTGTCGGCGGTCACGTAGGTTGGCGGGCCATCCGGGTCGGGGCTGGGGTCGGGCGCCGTCCGCTTGATCGTCATGGGCCGCTCGGGCCACGGATCGTGGTCGTGCAGCGGGATCTGCCAGGGTTTCGGGTCGACGGTGTTGTGGCTGAACCAATCGTGGACCTCGAATTGGATCCACGCCGCGGCGAGCAGATTGAGCGTGGTCGCGGGCTGAAAGTACTCGCGGGTGAGCAGGCGCCGGCTGATCAGCCGCGGATTGGGGTCCAGTAGCCGCGCGGGGTCCTCCGGATAGGTGTACGGGAGCGGAACGTTGCGGCCGAACCTGCTGCCGATCGAGCCCATCAACGGGTCGTCGACATCGTTGTCGGTGCCGTTGAGGGTGCGCGCGCCGACCCGGTTGCTGAAGGCGGGCCCATCGGCGGAGGGCCTATCGGCGGCCCCCCGGCCGACGTCGTACAGGTTATAGGCGCGCAGCTGGTTGCGAAGCCCGACGAGCACCAGAATCGCCAGCGGCCGAGGCAGCCTCGACCACCCGATCGTGCGATCCGCCAATTCGGCGATTCTCGACAGGACCCGCGACATTGTTGCCGTCACTCCGCGCCGCCCGCCTCCCGGTCTGAAACGAATGGACACCTCGATTGTCGGGGGCAGTTTCGGGAAGCACACGAGTAATCGATTACTCCATCTTCGACGCAACCAGGCCGCCGGACCGCCGTCTACCTGCGCATCTGTCGCGGTGCGCGGGCGAAAACACGTAGTTGGCCACTCGTGCCGCGGCCGTTCAACGGCCCTAATTTTCTTGCATCAGGAACGGATCGTCCGATGTGAGGAGAGATCGAAATGTCGTTGTATTCGCAAACCGAGCCGGCCAACCCGGTCGATGCGGTCAAAAATGCCCGCTCCCCCGCCGAAAGCACGCAGTCGGCGACGGCGGTGCTCATCACCGAACAGGAAGTGCTGTTTGGCACGGCGGCGGCCGTTCGCGCACCGCGCACCGGTGCCGGCCAGCGGTTCACGCGGGCGGTACAGCAGATGCTGATGGGATTGGTGGCCTGGGTGAGCGACCCGCGACCCCACTACCCCAACACCCGGGATTACCTAGAACCCTCGCGCATGGCGCGCGAGATGCTGAGGCTATGAGCACCGCGGTGGCCGCGTGCGCGGCCGTGCTGACCGTGCTCACCGCCAGCGGCCTGCACGAGTTGCAGCTGCGGCTCGAGCGCTGGGACTACGACCGTCATCTCGAGGACTAACCAGGCCTTGTCGCCGGCAACCCCGAGGAACGAGTAGGTGAATACTCCTGTGCCGTACGCCGCGTCGCGCCACAATCACTGCATGTCGCAAGGGCTGAGCACCGTAGTCGGCGGCGCGGCGCGCCCGGAAGAACCCCGGCCGTGACCGCCGATCCGCCGCCGCGCGGTTCGCGTCGGCCACCGATCGTCAGCCGGCTGCTGCTTGCCCCTGCGAACAAAGTCCCGCCGGCCGCCCATCGCGCGATGCGCTCCGTCGAGCAGGGCCGCCGGGTGGTTCTCGTCGAATTACGCCTGCCGCCCGGGGCGGACCCGGCCGCGGTGCGAGAACAGTTCCACGACTTGTTCACGCGGGTCTTTCGGGGACGCAATCGGCCACCGTCGCCGGTCCCGATCGGCCGCCACTATATGCGCTGTGTGTTGGCCACCAACGAGGTCGAGCGACTTGTCCAAGGCGGCGCCCGGCCCAGCGCAGCCGCCACCCAGCGGGCACTGGCGTTGATCTACCACGTATGGCCAGATTTCGTGGTCGACGCTCATCTGGATCGCTCGGTTACGACCATCCAAGCGGATGCGGCGTCACGCACATTCCGGTGCGACGGTACCGGCGTGACCTGGGCGGTGATCGATTCCGGAATCAACGAGCACCACCCGCACTTCACCGGGACCAACACGCTGTCGGCGAGCTCGGTGGCCTCGCTGCACTGCGATTTCACGATCACCGACCCCGCGAGCGCGACAACCGGATCGGCCCCGCTCACGGACCCCTTCGGGCACGGCACCCACGTGGCGGGCATCATCGCCGGTCAGGCGCCGGCGGATCACAGACTCGTTCGCATCGCTGCCAACGAGCCGACCGCGCAGGGGCTCCCGCGATGGGTTCAGCGAAGCCTTCCGCCCGGTGCGACGCTGTCCGGGGTGGCGCCCCGGGCGAACCTGGTCAGCCTGCGGGTGCTCGACGACAGTGGGCAGACCCTCTCCAGTGCGGTGATCGCCGCTCTCGATCATGTGCGCACCATCAACGGCGGCGGCCGGGACCTGGTGATCCACGGTGTGAACCTGTCGCTCGGCTGCGGCTGGCTGATCAGGGATTACGCGGCCGGGCAAAGCCCGCTGTGCCGGGAGCTGGATCTGCTGGTCGGGACCGGGGTGGTCGCCGTGGTCAGCGCTGGCAACTTGGGTGCCGGGGTGGTCGGTGCCGGCGTCGGCGCCGCGGCTGACGGCGCGAGTGGTGACGTTTATGGGCAACTCTCCACCATCACCGACCCCGGCAACGCCGCATTGGCGATCACGGTCGGTTCGGTACACCGCTACAAACCGCACACCTATGGCGTCACCTTCGACTCGTCCAAAGGCCCCACCCTGGACGGGCGACTCAAACCCGACCTGGTGGCGCCCGGTGAACGCATCACCTCCGCGGCCACCGGGCAGCTGGCCGCCGGGGTTCCGCCGCTCGCCACCGGACCGGGTGATGCATCGGATCTAGCTTGCTACATCGAAGACAGTGGCACCTCGATGGCCGCCGCCCACGTCTCGGGTGCCATCGCGGCGTTCCTGTCGGCGCGCACCGAGTTCATCGGCCAGCCGCAACTCGTCAAGAAGATCTTCATCGACACCGCAACCGACCTGGGGCGCCACCAGTTCTTCCAAGGCGCCGGCCTGGTCAACCTGCTGCGCGCCCTGATGAACACCTAGGACCGAAGGAAGCCACCATGACCGCCATAGCTGGACTGCCGTACTACGAAATCGATTTCAACGCCGACGGCACCCTCAACACGACAACCGGCCACGGCGACGGCGGACTGCCGGCAGCGGTCGCCGCCGGTGGCATCACCGACCTGTTCGTCTTCGCGCACGGCTGGAACAACGGGGTCGACTCTGCCCGTGACCTCTACCAGGCGATGTTCACGCTGTTGGCCGACCAGCTCGGCGCCCGGGTCTCCAGCAGCGCGGCCGTCGGTGTCCTCTGGCCGTCGTTGCTGTTTCCCGACGACGATCCGGCCACCGCGCCACCGATGCCGTCCAGCGGGTCACAGCTGGCCACTGCCCTGGCGCCGGCGTTCCCCGACCAGCAAACCCATCTCGACACCTTGGGTCAACTGCTCGATGATCAACCCCAGGACCCGGCCAAACTGACCGAATTCCACACGCTGGCCAGCGATCTCGTCACCACGAAGCCGCAAGGCAGCGAGGACACCGGGGAAGCGGCGCTGCTGGCCGGCCCGTCGACCAACACCGCCGCCGTGCTGGCCCATGCCGCCGCGATGGCGCCGGTCGGTGCCAGCAACGCGCAGGGGCTGGGCAATCCGTTCGCGGGGCTGTGGTCGGGTGCTCGGGAAGTGTTGCGCACGCTGAGCTACTACGAGATGAAGAACCGTGCCGGGGTGGTCGGCGCGAACGGCCTGGGTCCGTTGCTGGCCGGGCTCCCCGGTCCCCCGCGCATTCACCTGATCGGCCACAGTTTCGGGGCCCGGCTGGTTTCCTACGCGCTGGCCGGCCTGCCCGCCGGCATGACCGCGACGGCCAGCCCCATCAAGTCGCTGACCTTGATCCAGGGTGCGTTCTCCCACTTCTGCTTCGCGGCGTCGCTGCCCTTCGATCCCGGCCGGGCCGGCGCCCTCGCCGGGCGCAACGCGCGGGTGGACGGTCCGCTGCTGGCGACGTTCAGCAGCGCCGACCGGGCGGTCGGCTGGTGGTACCCGGCCGCGAGCATGCTCGCCCGCCAGGACGCCGAAGCCGCGCAGGATCTCGTATACCGTTGGGGTGCAATGGGGCACGACGGATATCAAAACGAGCCCGCCGCCGAGGTCACCCCGCTCGCCGACGCCGGCAAGCCTTATGACTTTGTCCCGCACGGGTTCTACGCATTGGACGCCAACGCCGTCATCGCCGCCAACCAGTCGGCGTTCAGCGGCGCCCACAGCGACATTCGGCACCCGCAGATCGCCTGGGCCATCGCCGCGGCGGCGGGCTGCACGCCCTGACCGGCGCCCGGGCCGTGGGTGGGTCAGCTGGCGAGGTGGGTGACGAGCCGCGCGGTGATATCGGTGCGGAATCGGTCGAGATCGAGGCCCCCCGGATCCCATTTGCGCGGATTCCACTCCCGGTGACCGATCACGTGCGAGGCGGGTTGGCCCAGTTTGCCCACGATGGCGGCGCAGCACCGCACCAAGGCGTCGTACTGGACGGGGGCCCAGCCTTCGGTACCGGTATTCACCGCCTGCACCCCAACCGTGTGCCGGGCCGCATCGTTGGCGGGCAGGCCCGGATACTGCCCGGCGCGGACGTGCGGCGTGACGCCCGCCGCGATCACGGTGACCGTGCCATCCTGGGCGAGATGAAGCTGCGCAAGCGGGCCCGCCAACGCGGCGGTGCCGGCAGCGATCCGCTGCGGCGGTGCTTCCTCGGCTCCGGTGTGGTGGCAGATGACACCCCAGATATCGGTGAAGTCGCCGTGACCGCGCGTCCGCCAGCCGGGGAACTCGATGACGTCGAGGCCTTCGGCGCGCAGGACCCGAGGCAGCCAGAGCAGGTTGGTCGAAGACATGTCCCTCACTGGTCCTGGTCACGTTGGGAAGCACTGCCCGGATCCTTTGCCGCGTCGCGGTTGGGGGTGGGAATGCTGTCGAGCACATTCTGGGTTTGGATATCGATCAGCCGGGTGAAGGCCTGCTGTGACGCGCCGAAGATCAGCGCGTAGGCGACAAGTTGCGCCGTGCCTGCGGCGGCGACGTCCGGACCCAGGATTCCGGCGCGCAGCAGCAGCAGTCCGGCGACCGCCGTCAGCGCGCCGGTCGGCAGCTTCACCAGCAGGGAGGCCATCGGCACCGCGTACGGCGTCGAGGAACCCCGCATTCGGCGAATCGCCACCGCGCCCACCAGACTGGCACTGAACAACCCGATGAGTTCGACCACGAAAACGTCACCACTGGCCGGTGCCCACCCCCCGGACGGGCAGGTGGCCACCATCTGGCGGGTAGGTGCGCACAGCACAACCCAGTCCGGTGCCCGCCAGCCGAGCAGTCCGACCCCGACCGCGAACAGCGTGAGCACGAAGGTGGCCCCGAACAGGATATTGCGAAAGCTTCGGGTCTTGACGTGTTCGTCTGCGCATGCCGCGTAGACCGCCCGCATATCTTGCGCGATGGCATCGCGGTCGCCATCGTTCAGCGGTACCTTCGCCGCGTAGCGGCGAAGGTCTTCCACGCGGGCATCGTGTGGTTTGAGGAGGAGGGCCGCGTCGGCGATGATGGTGGGCAATTTCGCGGCGACGGCGCTCGGCGGCGACAGCCGGGTGAGCGTGACCTCGACCGCGTTCATGTGGGCCAGTGCCCGCGCGATATCGACCCCCGTCCAGGCATACCGCAGTCCCGGACGGCTTTTGACGATCGCATCGGCGGCGCGCAGCCGCTCCTTGGCGTCGACCAGCCGGCGCCGCTCGGTCGCGGTCAGGGTCTCCAACCGAGTGATCAGACAGTCGACTTCGACATCAAGCGCGAGGATCCGGCTTTGTGCATTCTCTCGCCAAGCGGCGTGCAGCCGTCGTTTCGCCGGCTGAATGGGCGGCAGGGCCGGTGTCGTCGAATCCGTACGCGCGGCGCCGCCGGCCATCCAGCCGGTGTCCGTGTTCGGACATTTCCCAATTGTCTGGGTCATGGCTACCCTCCTCCGCCTGGACGAAGGTCGCCGTCCGACGGCGCATACTCCGCCGAATCCCGAACGAGCACGGACGGATTCGCCTTGACGATCTGATTCGCCGTGTCGAGGTGGGTGAACTCGTCCTCGATGGTTGCGCGGGTGCCGAAGGTCGTCATCAGGGTGGGCAGCTCCGTCACGGGAGACGGGGTGTCGACCACGATGAAGCTTCTCAGCACCGGATGATCCGACACCAAGTCCTGAATGGCGCCTATCGAGGCGAACTGGCTCTCCGCGCACAGCACATGCGCGGCCCCGCCCTTCCAGTCATGCAACTTTCCCGCCTCGTCAAAGAAGGCGAGTGGATCCCGCCACACCGAGACCCGAGGCGGGTAACACGTGTGGACGTCCTGCATCATCCGGTGGGTGGCAACGATTGCCTCCACCGACAGGCGCACCAGCCGGACGGTTCGCGCGTCGATATCGATCACCCGCTGCCACCCCGCCGTTTCTCCGGGAGCCAGGACAGCATCGTCGTAGGGGGCGGCGAACAGATCGGCGTAGAGCAGCCGGGCGTCGGCTGCCAGGGTCGGCGTTTCGCGGTAGTGCCCTCCCAAGCTGCGCCCCAGCGGGGTGAGCCCGGCCAGCAGGGTGTCGGCGGTGGGCGGGTCTGCCGGCGTCCCAACGGGATAGGAGGTGACTCGCATCAGCCCGACGTGCAGCTCCGCCCCGACAGAACCGCGGTTGTGCAGGGTCAGTTTCGCCAGCAGATGGACGACCGAACCGGACGAGCCGATTGGCGATAACTCGGTGCTGATGTCGACCAGCGGGCTTGCGGACGCGGGCAGGTACTCGGTCTGCATCCAGAACTGACCCAGACCCACCATCGGGAACAGTGCGACGACGACGGCCGCGCCCTTGCTGAAGGCCCCGCGTGCATAGCGGCCCAGGTAGAGCACCCACAGCAGGCCAATCCCGCCCAACGTCAACGCAACACCCGTCACCCCCAGCAGCTGACGTGCGGGGCTGCGCTCATCGACCATCCACACATAGACCGCCAGCCCCGCGACGAAGATCTGGCTCAGCATCGCGGTGAGTGCGGCAGCGCGGGATCCCTTGGCGAGCTGAACCACCGCCAGCGCGCAGGTGATGCCGATCCCGCTCAACAACGCCGTCCCGATCAGGTCCCAGGCGGTGCTGGTCAGCGTCGCATTCCGCACGGCCAACCCGATGATGAGTGCGGCATCGGTGCCGATCCAGCAGGCAAGCGGGATCCGGCGCGATCTGGGCAAGCCGGCGAGTTCGGGTGGCGGTTCGTCGCCCGCCGCCTCGTGGTGGTCGACTTCGGCGATAGGGCGCTCAAGTGTGACCTTCACCCAGGCTCCTCCGGGCAGTTCCGACGCCCGCCGCGGGCGCGTAGTTGTGGACATCGCCCATGCTGCTCGCCGGAGCCGGCGCGGGTCACGAGTAGCCAACTACCCGAAAAGACCCGGTCGCCTCAGAGCCAGGTCAGGTGACGGGCTCCTCGCGGTCCGGCTGATCGTCGGTGGTGTCGTCGGCCTCCGCCGTCTCGTCCCCCTCGACCTCCGCCGCTTCCTCGTCGGCCTCGGAGACGGGCTCGTCCTCCACCTCGTCGGGCGACTCGACGGTCTCGTCGACCGACGTCAGCCAGTACGCCCGCCACTCCTCTTCGCTGATCTCGCCGAGCGGGGTCACGTCGAGCTCCTCCGGGACGTCAGCACCCCGGCGCCCGGCGGCGATGGCCTTCTCGGTGTCGCGGACGGCGTCCATGAACTCCAGCACCGCTGTGCGCAGCTTGGTTTCGGCGTCGATGTCGGTGGTCACCGCGATCGAGGAGATGTCCGCGGGAATCAGGTCCGCGGGCAGCCCGGCACGGCTGGCGCGCTGAATCACCTTCTGCGCCAACGCCAGGGCCGGTTGCCCGGTCGGCACATCGTCCATCACCGAGGTCCGCGGCTTGTCCTTCTTCTCCAACGCCTTGCGTTCTTCCCATTGCGCCAGCTGGTCGTCAAGCGAGATCGCTTCCCCGGCAAGCACTGCCGGCACCCGGTTGCCGAGTTTGCGCAGCAGCGTGTCGGCGACGTCGTCGATGGTGAACGGGTGATGTGGCGCGTCTTCGGCGATGCGGGCATGGAAGAGCACCTGCAGCAACACGTCGCCGAGCTCTTCGCGCAGCTCGTCGGCGTTGCCGGACCGCACGGCGTCGAACAGCTCGTAGGTTTCCTCCAACAGGAACCGGCGCAGCGAGTCGTGGGTCTGTTCGCTTTCCCACGGGCCGGCGGTGCGCAGTTTGTCCATCATCGCCACGGCGTCGATCAGCCGTTCGCCCGACGGCGGCTCCGGCGCGGCGATCAGGGTCTCCCCCGCGGCGAGCCGGGCGGCGACCTCGGGGTGCTCGCGGTCCGAGGACAACAACACCGGGGCGTCGGCGCCGGAGTGCGCGGGCCGGGCCGAGGGCAGCGACCAGGGCACCGCCACCGGCATCTCTTCGGTGTAGGCCACCTCGCCGGCCAGCAACTCGATGGCCTCGACGGGCACCAATGCTGGGCGGCGCGGGTCGACCAAGACGACGGTCATGAGCGCGACTCCTCCCTGGCCCCGCCGGGCGGCACCAGGCCGGTTATATCAACTTCGCCCTGCGGTTTGCCATCAAGCGCCAAGACCAGGTCGGCCACCATCTGCACCAGTTCAAGATCACGGATCCGGGGCGCGCCGACACCGCCGCTCGCCCGCGGGATCGGCACCTGCACGGTGGCGGTGGTGGCACGGTAGTGCGCGCCGGGATAAACCCGCTTCAGCCGCAGCTGCGCCGAGTCGGGCAGCGTCAACGGGGCCAGCCGCAAGGTGGACGCCGACACCGCGCTCACCGTCGGTGATGCCGTAGCCGCGGCACAGCAACCGCAGCCGGGCCACCGCCACCAGCAGCTGGGCCGGTTCGGGCAGCGGCCCGTAGCGGTCGACCAGCTCCTCAACAACGGCGCCCACGGCGCCTCATCGGCGGCGGCGGCCAGCCGCCGGTACGGCCTCCAGCCGCACCGGTCGCTGCCGATGTAGTCCGGCGGCAGGTGGGCGTCCACCGGCAAGTCGATGCGCACATCTTTGGGTTCGGTGCTGGTGACGGTCTGCCCGTCGGCGGCGGCCCGGTACGCCTCGACGGCCTCCCCGACCAGCCGCACATACAGGTCGAACCCCACCCCGGCGACGTGCCCGGACTGTTCGGCGCCGAGCACGTTGCCGGCGCCGCGGATCTCCAGGTCCTTCATCGCCACCGCCATGCCGGCGCCCAGCTCGTTGTTCTGCGCGATGGTGGCCAGCCGGTCATAGGCGGTCTCGGTCAACGGCACGTGCGGCGGGTACAGGAAGTAGGCGTAGCCGCGTTCCCGGCCGCGGCCCACCCGGCCGCGCAGCTGATGCAGCTGGGACAGGCCGAAGGTGTCGGCGCGCTCCACGATCAACGTGTTGGCGTTGGAGATGTCCAGCCCGGTTTCCACGATCGTGGTGCACACCAGGATGTCGAAGTCGCGGTTCCAGAACCCCTGCACGGTGGTCTCCAGCGCCTCCTCGGGCATCTGGCCGTGCGCGACAACGACCCGAGCCTCCGGCACCAGCTGGCGCACCCGGGCGGCGGCCGCGTCGATCGAGCTGACCCGGTTGTGCACGTAGAACGCCTGCCCGTCGCGCAGCAACTCGCGCCGCAGCGCGGCGGCGACCTGCTTGTCGTCGTGTGGGCCGACGTAGGTCAGCACCGGGTAGCGCTCCTCGGGTGGGGTCAGGATCGTCGACATCTCCCGGATCCCGGCCAGGCTCATCTCCAGCGTGCGCGGGATCGGGGTGGCGCTCATGGTCAGCACGTCGACGTGGGTGCGCAGGCTTTTGATGTGCTCTTTGTGTTCGACGCCGAACCGCTGCTCCTCGTCGACGACGACCAGGCCCAGGTCCTTCCAACGCACCCCGGTCTGCAGCAGCCGGTGGGTGCCGATCACGATGTCGACGGACCCGTCGGCCATGCCGTCGACCACGGTCCGGGATTCGGCCGGGTCGGTGAACCGGGACAGGCCCTTGACGGTGACCGGGAAGCCGGCCATCCGCTCGGAAAACGTCTGCAGGTGCTGGTCGGCCAGCAACGTGGTGGGCACCAGCACGGCGACCTGTTTGCCGGCCTGCACCGCCTTGAACGCGGCCCGCACCGCGATCTCGGTCTTGCCGTAGCCGACGTCGCCGCAGATCACCCGGTCCATCGGCACCGGCTTTTCCATGTCGGCCTTGACCTCGGTGATCGCGGTGAGCTGGTCGACGGTCTCGGTGAACCCGAACGCGTCCTCCATCTCGGCCTGCCACGGGGTGTCCGGCCCGAACGCGTAGCCGGCCGAGGCCTGCCGCTTGGCGTACAGCGCGACCAGCTCGCTGGCGATCTCGCGCACCGCCTTGCGGGCCTTGGTCTTGGTGTTGGTCCAGTCGCTGCCGCCCAGCCGGGACAGCGCCGGGGCCTGCCCGCCGACGTAGCGGGACAGCTGGTCCAACGCGTCCATCGGCACGTACAGCTTGTCGGATCCACCACCGCGCTTGGCCGACGCGTACTCCAGCACCAGGTATTCGCGGCGGGCCCCGCCGACGGTGCGCTCCACCATCTCCACGAACCGGCCGATGCCGTGCTGGTCGTGCACCACCAGGTCCCCGGCGGTCAACGCCAGCGGATCGACGATGTTGCGCCGCTTGGCCGCCAGCCGCTTGCCCTGCGGGCCGGTGGCCCGGTTACCGGTCAGATCGGTTTCGGTGATCACCACTAGCTGCGCACCGGGCACCACCACACCGTCGTGCAACGGGCCCCGCAGCACCCCCACCACCCCCGGCTTCGGGGGGTCACCCGGGTCCAACAGCGTTGCCGGCGTGTCGGATTCGGCCAGCTGCTCCACGACACGGTGCGCGGTCCCGACGCCGGGCGCCACGACGGCCGCGCAGCCGCCGGTGGCCACGTGCGCGCGCAGCATCGCGAAGATCTCGTCGATGTCGCGCTGATGCCCGCGCGCCGACGGGGCCGCGCGGACATCCAATTCGATGGCCGCCTCCCCGGACAGCTGGCTCAGCGTCCACCACGGGTGCCCGGCCTGGCGCGCGACCGCCGCCGCCTCCTCGAGTTCCCGAAACCCCGATCCGCCGAGCTGCTCAACGTCGATGGGCGCATCCCCGCCGACCGCGGCCACCGACCAGGACGCCTCCAGGAACTCCCGCCCGGTCTTGATCAGGTCGGCGGCCCGGGCGCGGACCTTCTCCGGGTCGCAGACCAGGACCGCGGTGTCCGGGCCGAGCTGGTCGGTCAGCAGCGACAGGTCGGCCGGACGCAGCACCGGCAACAGCGCCTCCATGCCGTCGACCGGGATGCCCTCGGCCAGCTTGGCCAGCATGTCGGCGACCGTGCCGGTGACGGTGTTTTCCGTTTTGGGGTGCTGGGCGGCAAGGTCGGCCGCGCGGCCGCGCACCTCAGCGTCGATCAGCAGCTCCCGGCACGGCACCGCGACCACGGTGTCCACCGCGATCTCGGGGATGGAGCGCTGATCGGCGACCGCGAACATCCGCATCTCGGACACCTCGTCGCCCCAGAACTCCACCCGCACCGGGTGCTCGGCGGTGGGGGCGAACACGTCGAGGATGCCGCCGCGCACCGCGAACTCGCCGCGTTTACCGACCATGTCCACTCGGGTGTAGGCCAGCTCGACCAGCCGGGCGATCACGTCCTCGAAGCCGATCTCGGTCCCGACCGCCAGCGTGACGGGCTCGATGCGGCCCAGCTGCGGGGTCATCGGCTGCAGCAGCGAACGCACCGTGGTCACCACCACCCGCAGCGGCGGCCCCAGCCGGGCGTCGTCGGGATGCGCCAACCGGCGCAGCAGCAGCATGCGGGCGCCGACGGTGTCCACGCCCGGGGAGAGCCGCTCGTGCGGCAGCGTCTCCCAGGACGGGAACA
>PPEA01000657.1 GCA_002967005.1 Mycobacterium talmoniae | reverse complement strand
GCTCCCCTGCTGACGGGCTTAAAGGTGAGCGGGCACCCAACCCGTGGCCACCGGCAGGTGGCCGATCGCCGGACGCGCCTAGCGCGACGGCACCACCCAACACAACGGGGGCGCGCCGCCCGAGCGGTGCGGTGAACCGGCCATCCACCGCTGGGATGATGACCGGTCCACCGCACAGCTCATGCGAGGCGTCGGAGCGCTGCCGGCTTACTGCTGTCGTCGATGCCCCAGGGGCCGTCGCTGTATCCGGGGAGCTGGCTTATCAGCCGCTGTTGGAGGGCATCGCAGAATGCCTTGGCTTGGCTGGTGGACCATTGCGGCCGTTCACACGCTTGGTGCACGTAGCAGTGCAGGACGTTGAGCAGTTCGGGGATGGACCACCCGGTGTGTTGCGGACGCCGGTAGTGGTAGGTGTCGCGGCGGCCGGTTTCGTTGTAGAGGTAGTCGACTGAATCGATATTCGCGTCGAGCAACATCTGTCCAACTTCGTCGACATTCTCGGGCTGCAACTCGACCACATCGGACGGGTTACCGAAGCACCAGCGCAGCGGGCCTCGGTGTGAGTGCTGCTGGGAGGTCCAGAGCAGGACGTGCAGGTGCTCAGGGTGGACGACGAATGCGCTCATGATGTGCTCCTTGTGGTTGTGGGTTTGTTGCGCCGGTTGGCGTGTGGTGCGGTGGGACCGGCGGGGTGGCGCGGTCAACCCCGAAGAGTCCGCAGGGGTGCCGGCGGATTTGCGGCCCGCGAGCGTCAGCGAGCTGATTGGGCCGCAAATGTCCTCCGCCGCCGGCGCCCGCCCGGGCGTGGGTTGAGCGTGACGGGTCCCGGTCGGTCACACTTGGCGCACGCTGACTGGCAAAAAGGTGAGCGGGCACCCAACCCGTGGCCACCGCCAGGTGGCCGATCGCCGGACGCGCCAAGCGCGACGGCACCACCTAACGGAAGACAAAAAATGCCCGGCCAGCCACCTTCGAAGCGAAGGGGCCGGCCGGGCCGGGAGCGCGCGATTATGCGGCGGCGCCGCTCAGTGCGGTCCGGATGCGGTGATCGAGCTTCAGGATGCGAACCATCAACGGGATTTCGGCGCCGGCCCGATTTGCGGCGATGTCGAGTGCGCTGATGAGGTCGGCGGCAAGGCGGTAAGCACCGCCGCTGTGGGCGGCCCCGGCGCCTAGTGCGAGTACCGCGACGCGCTGTTCACCGCTGAGGTGGTGGGCGATCCGAGTGAGCAGCAGCGCTGCACGCAGGTAGGTGGCGTGTGCGACAAAGGTGTAGAAGTGCCGGACAAATGCGTCGTCCTGGGCGTGGCGTCCCACCGCCGCAGCGAGCTCGGGGGTGGGTGTGCAAGTGGTGAGTAGTTCGCGGCGGAGTTCGCGCAGTGTGGCGATGCGGTTCATGGTGGTTGTCCTTTCGTTGCGGTGGTGCGTGGGCGCCAAGTCAGCGCTGGGAGTGCGGGGAATCGATCGAGGGTGGGTGCGCAACCCCGAAGAGTCCGCGTCGGGTGAAGCCGGGTTTCGGCCCGGCCCGCCGGCGCGCAGCGCCTTGGGCGGGCTCCCATAGGGCCGAAAAGGTCACTCGGCCGGCGTAACCCGACACGGACGTGGGTTGCGCACTCGGGCCCCCGAGCGATTACACTGCGCTCCCCTGCTGACGGGCTTAAAGGTGAGCGGGCACCCAACCCGTGGCCACCGGCAGGTGGCCGATCGCCGGACGCGCCTAGCGCGACGGCACCACCCAACACAACGGGGGCGCGCCGCCCGAGCGGGCACCGTTGGATACCCGGCGATGCTGGCATGCTCGTCGCTGCTGCACGCCGGCCGCGTAGACGCTCACCGGAAGAGACAGCGAGGGTCTAGATGCGTTCTCTCAGCATCCGGATACGTTGTGCTGCGGCGGCCGCGGATCCGGTCGCGGGCCAGTAAAGCACCATCTCTGCCTGCTCAAGCGCGAGCCTGGTAACAAGGAGTTCGGATCTGTAGGGCCACAGCGGTGGCAGTTGTGGAAAATCGATGCTGGCTTCTTTCCAGGCAAGCGCTACATCGGGGTTTTCCGGCAATTTTTCCTGTCGGATTCTGGCTGCGCCCTGCTGGTCGCAATCGCGAAATATGACCGCTGCGGCTTGCGATCGGGCTATCAGGTCCTGGAGGCCCGCAGCGAGCTGGATGAGCGACGCTTGCTCGTCGCCGCTGGCTTCATCGCTAGCCTGGAGAACTTCGTGCAGGGCAACGGAAATGAGGCGGCTAACCAAGTCGTGGCGCGTGGCCTCGATTACCGGCACCACACCAAACATGTGCATGCGAAGGGATTCCTCGGTGATCTAGTGCTCCGGCCAGCCATCCTCGTCAGTGTCAGGCGGGTCTGATGCCCAACCACCTTGATCGACGGCTGCAGCGATCCTCAACGCGAGCTCGCTGACCGCCCTGAGCCCTGCGACCAGGTCGGACGGTCGGCGTGCAATTCCATCTTCGTCGAGGAAATTACTGCACGCTTCAGCAACATCCGCCACGATCACGTCATCGGCCGGGGGCGTTAGCCACGCTGCCGTGGTGGCCATCGTTAGTAGCGCTTTGACTCGGTGATCATGAGTAATCATCGGGTCTTACTCCTCGGATTTCTGTTCACGCAGCAGCGCAACGCGCAGCTCGGCGAGCCGGCCTTCGGGGCTGGGCGGGACTTGCCGGTCCAGCTCGGCTTGGAGTTGGCGCGAGAACATCTCGTCGGCTAATTTCTGCGTCTCGGGGGGGATATGCTGCTGCGCTTCGAGTTCGTCGAGGCCTTGCTGGAGCCAGCGTTTGAAGAATGCCATGCCCGATTCATCGCCGGCGAAGTCGGCGGCCGCCGCCGCAGCTGGAGTGAGAGAGTTCTTGTCGATCCCGCGGGCTTCGAGACTGACGCCCAGAAGGCCGAGGAGTGACTGCAGGACTTCTATCTCCACCTCAGCGGGTGCGTGCTCGAGTTGGGACGCTTGCGCGATGAGTCGGCGTACCCCGGCGATCCGTAGCGCGGTATCGAGAGTGTCAGACATATGCGGGTTCTCCGTTCGACTGGGATTGATTGTCGGTGACGTTAAGCGTCGGTGTGGACGATCGGGGCGAATGCTTGGCCAGCGGCCGCGGCGTGAGCGGTTCGTGCGGTGATGTTGGTGATGGGTTCGAATTGGGTCTGGGCTCGCTCGGGGTTGTGGGCGATGATGATGCCGACGAGGGCGTGGTCTTTCATGCGGATGACGGGGCCGCCGGAGTCGCCTCCGGCGGTGAGCGATCCGTCGAGTGTTCCCGCGGCTGGCGAGGTGTTGGTGACGGTGCTGCATTTCATGCCGCTTGTGGTGCCGAATGCGCACACGTAGTCGCCGGTGTGGGGTGTGGCTTGGCGTTCGATCGCGAACGTTGGCGTGATCCACGGGGATAGGCGTATTCCGGAGTGGATGCGGATGAGTGAGTATCCGTAGTTGCGGTGGCGCAGGTCGTCGGGTTGGACGGCGATGTAGTGGCCGATTTTTTGTCGGGATTTGTCGTAGACGGGTTCGCCGGGGCGGCCGCAGTGGCCGGCGGTGACGGCCAGGCGGTCGCCGTGGGCGTTGCTGGCGGTGTAGCCGAGTGTGCAGCGGTGGGTGTCTTGGAAGATGAGCATTCCGGGCGCGGCGACCGGTGGCGGTGTTGCGCCGGCCGCCGGTGCTGTGGTGAGGGCGGCGGCGGCCAAAAGCGTTGCCAGTAGGCGGCTACCAGAGGCCATCGGTGACACCGCTTTCGGTTTGTCGTTGTCGGCTGGATGGTCGCTGTATGCGTCCGCGGCGCGGCCGGTAGACGCGGCTTTTGTGGAGGAGTTTCCCGCCGCCGATGCCGGTGTAGGGCGGGTCTTCGGTGGTCATGATTTGGTAGCAGACTTGCTGGAATGGGCAGTCAGCGCACCATTGCAGCACTGTGCTAATGGGCTCGGCGACCGGGGAGGGCTGGCCGTTGACGTGGATGCTTGGTGTGGACGGGTCGATTCCGAGTCTGGTGACGAGTTCGACGATTTTTTCGACGTGGTCGAATTCGGCTCGGCGTTCGCGGCATTCGGGTGCGCCGTGTTGCCGGTAGAGCTGTTTGAACTGTTCACCGAGGGTGGGTTCTGATGTCGGTGTGGTGGGGGTTTGTCGTTTGCAGCGGCGGCTGGTGAGGTTGCGTGGGCCGCGGCGAACGGGAGGGCGTTCGTCGGTGATGGTCATGGGTTAGTTCCTTCCGGCGTGGGTTGCGCTTCGGCGGACCGAGGCGACGGTGGCGGCGATCTCGCGGGCGGACAGGCCGCGGTTGTGTCCGGCGGCGGCCAGGGCGGGTTCGAAGGCGGTGAGGTTGCCGTCGCTGAGGGCGTCCTTTAACGCGCCGTACAGCACGGTGTTGCGTCGTCCTTCGGGTGCGGCGTTGATGCGGGCCAGCAGGCATTGCAGGCTGTAGCGGCCGTGGCCGGCTGCAGCGCTGTTCGTCGACGTCGCTGGTAGCAGGGGGCGTGGCAGCTGGGCTAGCCGGTGCAGCCACGCGGGGGCTGGCGCCGGTTGGCCTTGCGGTGGTGTGGTCCATCGGTAGGTGGTCCCGTTGGGGTGGATGCTCGGTGCTGCGACCAGGTAGCCCTTGTCGTGGGTTTTGAGGTCGATGCCGCGGGCCAGTTGCGCGCGAATCGAGCTGGTCTTGTCACCGAGGGTGAACCAGTGGTGCCAGCCGCCGGCGCCGGTGCGTGCAGTCCATGTCTGCGGTAGCGGCCCGTAGCGGGCGAGGATGCGCCGCAGTTGGGTGTGGCCGCCTGCGCGGGGGTCGACGTCGACGACGAGGACCCCGATCGGGGGCCGGATCCCGATGTTGGCCGTGGGTGTGGCGGTCCACCATTGGAGGATCTGGTTGGGGTCGGTGGTGGCGTCGTGGAAGCCGCGGCCGCCGGCGTCTTTTCCGATCAGCGGGGTTTTGGACTGTGGTCGTAGCGGGAACACCGCTAGGCCGGCACGGGCGTAGCCCAGTGCCGCGGTCAACAGGGTGCCGTGGGCGGCGTGCTCGAGGTGGTGAGCGTCGGCGCCGGCGGTGGTGGGATTGGGCCAGATGCTGGCGGTGACCATGGGGATGGTCCTTTCGTCAGGGTGTCGGCGATCCGGGTCAGGCGACCTGGGGTGCCGCGGTGAGTTCGCGTATGCGATCGGGCCGAAATCCGCTCCAGTGGTCGTCGCCGGCGATAACGACCGGTACTGCGGAGTAGCCAAGAGATTGCACGTATTCCAGCGCTGCTGCGTCGGTTGCGACGTCGATAACCGTGTAGTTGATTGCGGCTTTGTCTAACGCTTTGAACGTGGCGTTGCACTGTACGCAACCGGGCTTGGTGTATACCGTTACTGTCATGGCCTTCATCCGTTTCGTGCGCGGTTTCTCACCAGTATGTTTATTGTAGCTTGCAGCAAACTCGATATGCAATTGTTCAACCTATTTAATTGTGGTCGATCTTTGAAATTTAGGGCGGTCTTATCATCTTCATCTCCTGGCCTTCCAGGTTTCCTACCTGCGGTTTTGTCGGCATTTGGTTGTGTGCCATTTCCTGATACTTGCGGCCTTCTTGCGCCTAGGGTGGGGTGAGGCAAGAGAGGTAGCAAAAATTCTAGCCACGAAATAAGCGACTCCATTTTTAGGAATTGTCCGCGCGGTAGCGCGGTCGTTATGGGAGCGCGTGGCTAGAAATTTTGTGGACGACCTTGCCGCGGCCCACCCGTGCGCAGATAATCCGCCCGATCAGAAATGGCCGCTGGCACGATTAGGGAGGTACGTGCCATACCTGCACGGCCGCTACTGCTTGGGGGCTTTGGGCCCTCCCCCGGCCCCTTGGCCGGGTCGACGTTTTTCCCAGGCTTCGATGGTTTCGACCAGCCAGACCGGCGTGCGAGCAAACCGGTGGTCGGGGGGTGGAAGATCGCCCGGGCGGGACTTGCCGGCCGCACGCCGGCTGTTGGCTCGGTGCTGCATGGTGCGGGCGGTGTTGATGCTCCATCCGAGCCGTTCGGCGATGTCCTGGAGGGTTAGATACTTCCCACCGCTTTCGTCGCCGGCCATGCACGAATAGTAGGGGTGCGCCCGAATCGGCCGGGCGATAGTCACGCGGCAACTCCTCGACGGGCGCTTTGACTTCGCGGCAAGCAATTGGGAGGGAAGGGGTGCGAAAGCTGAGATTATAGGGGTTGACAGTCATGGGCAGGTCATCCTCTTCAGGGGGAACCTAGTAGGCGTTATGCATACCAAGTTTAGAGGTGTGGGTGTACCTGGTCAAGCGTTCGGTGAAGTAGTGGGACTAGCGCCGCGGTGTGTAGAGGGCGAACATCGGGACCATCTCATCCTTCCGTGGTCGGTCCGGCGGTAGTTGTGACCTAGGTTGCCCGAGCGGCCAGTCGCACCGCGTCGCCTTTACACCATCATTTGGTGCTCATGGAGTCGTATTTGGTCGCGCGCGCAGGATGATTTGCGGACTGCGGCCAGCGGCGCGGTGCCGCTGGCCCTGTGGCGGGTAGCGACCGCGCCGGCGAAACTCAGTCGCGCTGGGATGTGTTGGCGGCGTGAACGAATGCCTCGCACGCGCGAGGGTCTTTGCGTCCGTCAGGTCCTTTAAGCCGGCTGTTGGCGTCGACGCCGTACGGGGCTACGGCCTGGATCGCTTCTGCGACGTTGGTTCCGTCGAGACCTCCGGCGAGAATGACGTGGCGTCCCTGCTCGCTGAGTGCGTCGACGATGCGCCGGCTGATGCCCCAGTCGTGGGTTTGGCCCGTGCCACCTAGCCGAGACGCGGTCCGCGAGTCCAGCAGAACAGCGTGAGCCAGCGCCGAGACCTCTTTGGCCAGCGCGACGGCGTCATCGCTGGTCACATGCACCGCGGCGACAACCCGCAAGGATTTGGGTCGCCGCCGCCAAACATCGGCCAAGGTGTCGATGGAAACCTCGCCGTGGACCTGGACGGTGTCGACACCGATCGCCTCGGCAAGGTCAAGTATTTCGTCGCTGTTGAGAGATGGGTCACCAGGACGGTGGAGATCAGTGCGGGCGCTGCGGCCGCGAGCTCGCGGGCCTGCGCCACCGACAGCGCGTCCTCGCTGACGTGCGTCGTGCCGCAGATCAGGCCGATCGCGTCAGCTCCTGCAGCAACGGCAACGTCGAGGTCGCCCAAGGTCCCGATACCGCAAATCTTGGCGCGCACACGTCCCATCGGAACCATCGTACGGACCCAGGTGCGGCGTCTCGCGATAGCTTAGGGCAGTGCCAACATGGGAGGCATGGAGCGCACGTTTGAGGGGTTGGTCGGCGAAGCTGAGTCGGCGGCGGTGACCGGTTGGGATTTCTCGTGGCTGGATGGCAGAGCAACGGAGCAACGGCCGTCATGGGGGTACCAGCGACTCCTGCGCCAGCGGCTGTCGACAGTGCAATCCGCGCTCGATATCGATACCGGCGGCGGTGAGGTCCTGGCGGGCGCGGGACCCTTCCCGCCAACCATGGCTGCCACCGAATCATGGCCACCTAACCTTGCGCTGGCCACCCAGCGACTACACCCGCTGGGGGTGGTGGTGGTCGGCGCCGCTAATACACCGAAGCTGCCGTTTAGCGACGAGGCTTTCGACCTGGTCAGTAGTCGGCATCCAGCTAATCTGTGCTGGCCAGAAATTGCCAGGGTGCTCACACCGGGGGGCGCATACTTCGCTCAACACGTCGGCCCTGACTCGCACCTCGAGCTCATCGAACAGTTCCAGGAGCTCCCCGCCGATGCTCACACGAAAGGGCACCCAGATGTCGAACGCGCGGCCGCCGAAGAAGCCGGCCTTAAGGTCGTTGACCTTCGCCAGGAGCGCATACGAGTCGAGTTCTTCGACATCGGCGCGGTGGTCTACTTTCTCCGCAAGGTGATCTGGGCCATTCCGGGATTCACGGTCGCCACGTATCGCAACGAGCTGTTGCGGCTTCATCGGAAAATCGAAGCTGAGGGGCGCTTCGTTGCCTCCACATCGCGGGTCCTGATCGAAGCTACTAAGTTCTAAAGCGCGTCGAACAGTCCTCGAGGTGGTTGGGGCATCGGTGGGGCCGTAGGCCCGAGAGAACCCAGCTGCACCCGAAACTGGGCATGTCGTACGTCACTCTCGGACAGCACGCACGAATAGGAAAAACGGCTGAGTATTGAGTGTGCGAAGTAGCTCCGGATCCATCTCTGCGTTTGATTCCATCTCCGGGGTTGACCCGATCTGCGGCTCTTCCACGACGTCGATCGAGAACCCGGCTCGCCTTAGCGCCCCGAAGACAGCAGACAGCGGTCGCCGGTACGACTGCGCCGTCACCGATACGCCACCCCAGTCCCACTGTTCGGTGATTAGCTCGACACGGTGATAGTCGGTGCGCTCTGACAGCAGCCATCCGTTGATCGGGTGGTGCAACGAAAACACCAGCGCACCACCAGGTGTCAGGCATCGGTGCAGCTCGTCAAGCAGCGGAGTCCAATCCTTGATGTAATGCAGCACCAGGGACGCCACAACAACGTCCACGCTGCCAGCAGGCCCGAAATTTGGCGGTGTTTCAAGATCCGCCACCTCGAAACGTGCCTTCGAGCCAAGCCGGCTACGCGCAAACTCAACCAATCGCGGTTCTACATCAACAGCCAGCACGTCACCACCGCGCTCGACAAGCTGGGAGGTAAAGACCCCGGCCGCGCAGCCGAGCTCCAAAACACGCTTACGAGCGATGTCGCCGACCAACCGTAGAATGGTCGGGCGATCGTAAAAGACATTAACTGGATTCTTCACGGACCAGGTCGCGTAGGTGTCGGCGTGGTCCTTAAACATCGAGGTAGCAGGCATCTCGCTCATCCTATAGTGATGGTCCTCAGGCCGCCGGGTCCTTTTGCTTCCCGTCAAGTCGTGCAGAGTTGAAAGCGGCCGTACGCCGCTCTAAGCTTCGGTGATATGGGCAACGCGCTACAGGCCGTTCTCGAAGAACGTCACCTGCGAGCCTACTCGAACTTCGTCGCAGAGTACCGCCGACGAGCAAATGAGCTAGACGCACACCGACCTGCTGCACCGCCGACTAAGGCGCAGTATTACCGGTGGCTCAGCGGTCAAGTCCAAGGTCTCCCCCGTGGACACCACTGCGCGGTGCTCGAGCGGATGCTGCCTGGCTGGACCGCCAAGCAACTGTTCTCTGACTACCTGCCGCATAACGCTGCACGCACCGGCGACACCGTACCCACCGATGCTGACGAGTACGTGCTAGCGCCGATCAAACCAGCATTGGATCCCGCCGTTCTCGTGGGACTTTGGGTCACGGGCTACCCGATCAGAGGTACTCAACACCATGTCGACCTGATGACCGTCACAGCCACTGCAACCGGAATCAAATTACGTAACTACCCGCCGACGCCCCGGTGTGAAGGCCGCGCCACCGGGCACGAATCCAACGGCACGGCCCGTCTGCATGGCCGCCACCTGATGGGACACTTCCGAAACCGCAACGATCACTACTTTTACGGGTGTCTACATCTCTCGGTCCTACCGGGCGAAACCCTTCTCCGCGGGTACTACACAGGCTTCATCAATGACACGGAAGTCGTCTCCGAGCCGTGGTGTTGGGCACGTATCGAACCCCAGTCGGCCGCAAGCATCGACCTCGCCCAGGTAACGCTGCGGGAACCCCGAGCAATCTACGAAAAAATCGTCGCCCGAACCAATTTCGACGGACCGATGCTCATCAGAGAGGTGATCGAACCGCTCTGAGCGGCCGTTGTTGACGGGACCAACCCCGCGTAGCCGCTGGTTAGGCGTCGCGGATGGCGCGAATGAACAGGAACAGGGGTTGGGTGTTGATGGTGTGCAGGTCGTCGGCGCTGATGTCAGCAGAAGGTTGGATGCGCGGTTCGTCGACGACGTCGATGGAGAAGCCGGCCTCTCGTAGAGGACCGAAGATAGTCGATAGTGGCCGGCGATAGATGCGGGCGGTGACTGCGGCTGCGTCCCAATTCCAGGTCTCGCTGACCAATTCGACGCGGTGGTAATCGTCGCGGTTGGACAGCAGCCACCCGGTAATCGGGTGATGCAGCGAGAAGACGAATGAGCCGCCTGGGGCGAGGGATTCGGACAGGCAGTGCAGCAGCGGTGTCCAGTCCTTGACGTAGTGCAGGACCAGCGATGCTACGACGACGTCGATGCTGCCGGGGTGGATGTCGAAGTCTGGTTGATCGAGGTCTACGACACGGAATTGTGCCTGCTCCCCCACCCACTGGCGGGCCAACTCGATCATGTGCGGCTCACGGTCGACGGCTATCACGTCGGCCCCGCTGGCTACGAGCTGGGCGGTGAGCCCACCTGCTGCACATCCCAGCTCGAGGACCCGTCGCCGGCGATGTCGCCGGCCAGGGCCAAGATCGTCGGGCGGTCGTAGTCGCGGTTGAACGGCGAGGTTCGCGAAATCGCAGCGTAGGTGTCGCCGTGAGAATCGAAGACCGAGGGCGGCTCGTCCAAAGAGAGGTCCATGGTTCAACGATGCACCACGTTGACGAAGTCCTCACGTACTGATCGGGTCCCGTTGAGTCTCATTCGGTCGCATGACGTGGGTTATCGTCGGGATATGACATCTCTGATGGCTGAAGCCAGCAGCTTCATGACCCTTACTCAGCCTCAGATTCTTCTCTGCGGTGCGTCTCTCGACGCCGCACGACGGGCCAGTCCGACCCCTAATTAGGACGGTAGCAGTGAGTAACGACAGAATCCGCCGACACGCGGCGGAGATCCCCATTCCCCCGGCGGCTGAAGTCGCCGGTCCCCTCGGGACGCACTGATGGGCAATGTATTGAAGTCGCTGCTGGAGCAGCGGCATCTGCAGGCCCACTCGGATTTCGTTGCCGAATATAACCGCTGCGCCCACGAATTGAACCTTGCGCGGCGGCCTGAGCCGCCGACGAAAGCGCAGTACTACCGCTGGATCGGCGGTAACGTCAAAAACCTGCCTCGCCCCCACCACTGCGCGGTGCTGGAACGGATGTTCCCCGGCTGGGAAGCTAAGGAGCTGTTCGGTCCCAGCTTTCCCGAGCTCACCGCGAGGCACGGTCCCGCTCAGGCCGATGACGAACTGCTTTCCGACATCGCACCCGGTCTGGACCCGAACCTGCTGTCGGGCCTGTGGGCGAGTTGCTACATCCTGGAAGGCACCCGGCGTCACGTCGACCTGTCGACGGTCGTTGCGACCAAATATGGGATGACGTCGATCAACTACCCCCCTGAACCGCGTGCTGAGGGGCATGCAACGGGGCACATCACTGACATCAGTGCCCGGCTGTTCGGCCGATATCTGATGGGGCACTGGAAGAACCGCAATGACCACTATTACTTCGGGTCAGTGCACCTGACGGTGCTGCCGGCGGAGAACGTGTTGGACGGCTACTACACGGGGTTTCTGCATGACAGCCACGTTGTGTCGGAGCGGTGGCGGTGGGTTCGAATAGACCCGGAATCGGCCCGTGGGGTCGATTTGGCGTCGCTGCAACTCAGCGATCCGGACCGCGTCCACGACATCGTGATGGGTCACGCTCAGGCCGGCGGGCCCGTCTCGCTGGCCAGTGTGACCGACAGGCTGGCTGAACTGCGAAAATAGCTTGCGGTCACCAACGGCGCGGCTTCGGCCAGGCTTACGGCTGGCCGGAGCCGCCGCGCCGCCACCGACGATCATCAGCGATGGGCGAGGTAGGCCCTGGGGCTACCTCGCCCATCAGTGCGGCCCGATTCCTCCCGGCGGCTTTGAGCCGTCGGGGGAATCGGGCCTGGTGAGCAGCGTGTGGTCGTGAGTTTGTCAGTGTCGTTTCGTAAAGTGCGTGGCATGTCAGAGCGCCGGTTTCGTCGCACACCGGGTGGGGTGTGCTCGCTGGGGCTGCACCCGGTGTGGTGCCCGAAGTACCGGCATCGGATTCTGAGCGGGCGGGTAGCCCGCCGCTGCGAGGAGCTGCTGGGCCAGGTCGCCGGCGAGCACGGTTGGGAGATCGTGGCGAGCGAGGTCATGCCCGATCACGTGCACCTGTTCGTCCAGGTCGGCCCGACCGACGCGCCCGCGTCGGTGGTGAGGGCATTCAAGGGCCGCACCGCGCGGGTACTGCGGGCGGAGTTCCCGCCCCTGCGGCGGTTCGCGAAGGTGTTGTGGTCGCCGTCGTATTACGCCGCCTCGGTCGGCTACGTGTCGGAGGCGACGGTGCGCCGCTACATCGAACACCGATGGGACGCGGCGGTCTGATGCGGCGGTCCTATGTGTTCCGGTTGCGCCCGACCGCACGCCAGCATGTCGCGTTGGCGGCGTGTCTGGATGCGCACCGCGAGCTCTACAACGCCGCCTTGCAGGAACGCCGTGATGCCTGGTCGCACAGCAAGGCCCGGATCAACTACGGGGACCAGTCAGCGCAGCTGACCGAGATCCGCGCGGTGCGCCCGGACCAAGCGGTGTGGTCGTTTTCCAGCCAGCAGGCCACGCTGCGCCGCCTGAAGAAGGCGTTCGACGGGTTCTTCCGCCGCGTCAAACGGGGAGATAAACCGGGCTATCCGCGGTTCAAGGGAAAGCGCCGGTTTGACAGCGTGGAGTGGCCCAAAGATGGTGACGGTGCACGCTGGCTACCCGAGAGCAAGCGGGTGTATCTGCAGGGCATCGGCCAGGTGAAGGTACGTCTACACCGCCAGGTACAGGGTCGGGTGAAAACGATCCAGATCAAACGGCAGGGGCGCCACTGGGTGCTGGTGCTCTCGTGTGACGAGGTACCGACCAATCCGCTGCCGGCGACGGGCGCCCAGGCCGGAATCGATGTCGGGGTGGTGACCTATGCGACGCTCTCTGATGGCACCGAGGTCGCCAATCCGCGGTGGGCACGTCAGGAGGCCGACCGACTGGAGGCGGCTCAGCAACGATTGCAGCGCGCAAAGCGGGGCTCCAATAACCGGGTCGCACGCCGGGAAACGGTCGCCGCGAGGCACCGAAAGATCGCTAACCGCCGTAAAGACTTTCACCACAAACAGGCCCGCGAACTCGTCGCCCGCTACGACCTACTGGCGGTGGAGGACCTCACGATCTCGAACATGGTTCGGCGAACCAAACCCAAACCTGACCCGGACAATCCCGGGCAGTTCCTCCCCAACGGCGCCCGGGCGAAGTCCGGGCTGAACCGATCGATCAATGACGCTGGCTGGGGCCAGTTCGTCTCGATACTGCGCGCCAAAGCGGAAGACGCTGGACGTACCTGGATCGAGGTCAACCCCCGGCACACCTCCGACGGGTGTGAGTGCTGCGGTCACGCCGCACCCGAGAATCGCGTCAGCCAAGCGGAATTCGTCTGTCAACGCTGTGGTCACACCGCGCCGGCAGATGCACATGCTGCACGCAACATACTCAGGGCTGGACTGGCCCTACACACCGCAACCGTGGCGTAAAAGAAGCCAGTCGCTTCCAGCGGCCGGAGAAGTCACCGCGCTAGGCGACCTTGGCAGCGTTGGGAGTGTCGTTGCTGATTTTTTCGTAGAGCTTGTCGGCTTTTTGTGCGCCGGTGATGACCTTTTCGATGTCGGCTAGCTCGTAGCCGTTGTCAGCGAGGAAGGCGAGGTAGCTCTTGCTGTAGCTGCCGTAGGTGTTTCGCCAGGCGTCTTTGGGGGTTTCGGTTTCGAGCGCGGCGAGTATTAGGGCCAGAGTGATGACGGCGGCACGCTGGTCGCCGGTTGGGGGTAGCTGCGATACGGCGTCGCCGATCGGGGCATGTTCGGCGAGGCCCAGGAGGGTACGCGCGGTCGGCATGACGTGGGATCCGGTGAGCAGGTGTGGGTGGGCGGCGAGTTGGCCCGCGATGAAGATCGCGGCTCCTTTGGGGGGTGTTTTGCGGCTGAGCAGCTTGTCTTTGACCCAGTCTTGCCGGACCTGCTGGGCAGCGGCACCGAGTTTGTTGAGGGCAACCACCTTGCGCTTTTCGCGGCGTTCGGCTTCTTTGCGGGCGGCTGCGGCCTCCTCGGTTTCGTGGCCGGTCATGGCGCGGCCACGGTTTCGTTCACTCCAGCTGGTCAGGCCTGCGGCTGCGGGGTCGAGGCAGTACCAGGCCGGGTCGAACGCGGTTGTTTCGTTGACGTGTTTGGGGTGGATGAGGCCGTCTTCGGGGGTTGCGTCGTCATCGTCGGGGTCGATGTCCCAGTCGATGTCGTGGTCGTCGATGATTTCGCCGGTGCGGGTGTCGATGTAGACGGGCATTTCTTCGAGCCATACCGCCCACAGTTCGGGTTTCTCGTTGACGATGTCCTCGGCGACGGATTTGCCTTCTGGGGTGCACAGCTGGTGGATACGGTGGCGAGATAGCGGTTCGCTCCAGCCGGGCCGGGCGTCGAGGACCTGGTGGCCGGTGGCTTGGTATTGGCTGGCGGCGTCGGCGCGGGCGGCGGCGGTTGCTGCTTGCTGGCGCAGCTCGCTGACGCGGTGGTCGAATTCGCCGGTGCTGGCGGCGGTGGTGAGGTATTCGGTGGCCTCGGCGTCGTGTTCGAACTCAACGAGGACGGCTGCTTGTTCGATGGTCAGCTGGGTGGTGTCCAGTGCGGTGAGTGCGGTTTCGGATTTGGCGGCTGCTGCGGCGGCGTCGACGGTGGTTTTGGGGATGGTGAGGGCTTTGGCGACCTTGGTTGGGGTCAGCCCGGCGATGAGCAGTTGTTGAATCCCTTTGGCGCGTTGGCCTTCGGTCAGTGCGGCTCGGTGGTCGTTGGCGACGATTTGGTGGGTGATGCGCTCGACGCTGCGGGTTTGGTCGTCGTCGGCGCGGTCGTCAACGACGTAGACGGGGACCTGGGTGAGGCCGGCCTGGCGTGCGGCCAGGACGCGGCGTTGACCGTCGCGGACGGTGATTGTGCCGTCCTGGGCGCGGATGGCGCTCACGGCGACCAGCACGCCGTACTCGGTGATGCTGGCGACCAGGTCTGCGAATGGTTGTCCGGCCTGGGCGTTGTCGCGGACGTTTTCGCCGATGTCGAGGTGGTGTGGGTCGAGGTGTTCAAGTGTGGCGCCGGTGGGGTTGGTGGTCTTTTTCGCGGTCACGGCATGGCTCCTTCGGTCTCGTGTTGGTGGGTGGGCTGGTGGCCGGTCTGGCGGGAGGGGTGGGTTCCGGCCTCCCGCCAGACCGGTGTGTTCACTTCTTGCGGTTGACTTTGGCGATGGTGGCGGTGGCGTATTTCAGTGAGGCGCCGATGTCTTCGGCGCGGATCTCGGTGTAGGTCTTTTTCTCGCCTTCGCTGTTTTGGAACGACTTCTGGTTGAGGCGGCCGGTGACGATGACCGCTGCTCCCCTGGTCAGGGTTTCGGCGATGTTCTCGGCGAGGTCGCCCCAGGCGACGACCCGCTGGAAGAGGGCCTCTCCGTCTTTCCACTGGCCGCTGGCCTCGTCGAGGTAGCGGGGGGTGTCGGCGACGGTGAAGTTGGCGACGGCTTTGCCGCTGGGGGTGAACCGGAGTTCGGGGTCGGCGGTGACGTTTCCCGAAATGGTGATGGTGTTCGCGCTCATTGTATTCTCCGTTTCTTTTAGCGGGCCGGGCTGGCCCTTGATTGGATCGCGTTCTCGATCTGCTTTTAATAATAGTTGCTAGAGCGGGCAAACGCAATAGATAAATGAAAATTACATCCGCGTTAGTTATGCATCAATTCGCGGAATAGCGCGCCCTCCGACGGGTGCCGTTTCCGAACCGGCCCCTTCCGAAGTCGAGGCCCCGCCCGGAGGGCATGATATCTATAAATAGGCAGGTCGCGCGTAGCGCGTCCGTATAGGTACGCCAGAGGGCGCAGGAGGGCTGTGGTGGCTCCTTCCTCGTCTTCGGCGGGTCCGGAAAACCATGTGGTCACGTCGGGGTACCCCCGTAGCGAAGGAAATTGTTGCCACGAAATAAGCGACTCAAATATATTTGCCAGAGCGTAGCTCTGACATTAATTGGAGCGCGTGGGAACAATTTCTGTAGTGGAGGGGGCGAGCCGCGTTAGCGGCGCAGCCCGATGTGGCCGCATGGTAGGAGCCGCGGAGACGAAGACGAGGAAGGAGCCTGCCTGGTGCTGCTCTGGCCGTGTTTTGGTTGTGGCGGTGGTTGTGGGGGTGTTGGTTTACTGCGGGCGTGGAGGGGTTTGTTGGGTCGTGTGCGCGGGTGTTGTGTGGTGTGCGGGATTTGTTTGGTTCGGGTGGTGGTGGGGTGTCGTCGTCGGGGGTGGTTGGGTCTCCTGGGTCGGGGTCGTTGGGGGTGTGGTCGGGGTCTGCGGCGTTGGGTGAGCGTGGTGCTGTGGTGGGGTTGGATGTGCGGCGTTCGGGGTTGGGTGGGGTTGATGGTGGTTTGGATGGGTGGGCTCGGCAGACGGCTGGTGATACGGCGTTGGGTCGGGGGTCGGCGGTGGGTTTGGTGGGGTCTGCTGATGCGGTGACGCGGGTGTTGGCGCCGTTTTCGGGGTCGGTTCCGGGTCGGTTGGCGTTGGTGTCGGCGTTGTCGGATCATGTTGGTGCTGCGGGTGATTTGGTGTCGGGGTATGGGGCGACGATTCCGCAGCGTAGGGCGGCGTTGGCGTTGTTGGCCGCCCAGTACGGGCTGGCACCAGCGGGGCCGGCTGGGCGGCCCCCAGGCCGCCGCAGACCCCGACACCACCCACACAGGCGCGGTGCACCCGCCGGATTCCGCATGGCTTCCGGGTTCGGCGGAGGCCAGATCCCCCGTTTCCCGTTTTCGGGCGGTGGCCCCGGTGGGGGTTTCCCAGGGCTCGGCGGGGCGGGTCTGCCGGGCTTGGGCGGTGCACCCAGTTTGGCTGGGCTGGCACCGAAGTTGGCTCGCGACGGCGATTTGAAGAACGCGATCGTCAATGCTGCTTCGCAAAAACTGGGGACGATCTACAAGTGGGGCGGCAAAGGCGGGCCGCAGGATGGCGGCCGGGTGGACTGCTCAGGGCTAACCGGGTTCGCCTACCGCAAGTTCGGCATCGATATCGGCCCGGACACCTACACCCAGATCACGAAGGGAGTGCAGGTCTCCCCCAACGACATTCAGCCCGCTGACCTCATCTTTTGCAACTTCGACAACCGCGGGCCGGGCCATGTGGTGATGGCGACGGGCTACGGACCGCATTCACGCATCATCGAGGCATCGACAGCCGGGGCGCCTGTCGCGTTCGGGCATATGCCTACGGGTCGAATCGTTGTGAAACGTATTGTCCCGTAGTGGGTTACACGGTGAGTTGTGCGCGGAGAATGTCGACGTTGGTGGGTGTGGGCCAGCTGCGCAGCCAGTTCCCGGTGGCGCGGTGATGTTCAACGTTGCGGACCGCCAGGGCGATCGTTTTCGCGAACTCGTAGAGAGTGAGGATGCGGGCGGCCAGGTCGGCGCCGGCGAGGTGCTTGACCTCGGGTTCGAGTTGGACACCGGTCGGGTGGCCCCAGTCGGTGACGCCGACAACGATGGATCCGTCGTTGCTGGCGACTTCGACGGGTTGGGGCCGGTCGGGAAGCTTCATGGTTACCGCCCATGGTCGGGATCGCACGCCGTCTTTGATGGGTGCGCTCGTCGGTTGTCGAGCGTATGTTAGGCCAACGTCGCAGCTACGGAAAGGAGCAGTGGTGGCTGAGCTCGAGGTGGAAACATCGGCGCTTAGGGCGCGTTCGTCCACATTTCGTGATGCACAAGATGAGCAGACACGGGTGGGCGCCAATGATTTGGCCGGGACTGAAAGTGATATCGCGGCTTTCGGCGAGATCAACGCCATGCTGCATGATCAATGGCGCGATGCGAAGATGCGGCAGTCGGCAGCTTGGCAGTCGCTGGGTGCGGCTCATGGAGACCATGCGGATTCGTTGACGACGGTGGCCAATGGTTACGACGGCACCGACGAGGTGAACGCCGAGACGCTACGCGTCATCGACACTGCGGGCATACACGCTGCACCGACGGGGGCAATCAGTTGTCCAAGTTCGCCAGAGGGGACAAAAGGGCCGCCGTTGCCGACTGCGCCATCTGGGGTTCCTCCTCACTTGGGGCCAGTTGATCCGCCCGCGGCCGGCTCTGTAGGCCCGCCCCAGGACTTCTCACCTCATCCGGGAACGTGCGAACGGCCGCCTGATTCGGGTGTGGGCGCAACGTTGCCCGATGCGCCAGGTACGCACGCACCGTGAATAATTAGTGTGCCGCGATGAGGACTGGGCTCGATGTCGATCCGGAGGCTGTACTTGCGTGTGCGGCGGCGATCGAGAGCGTGCGGGAGCGCATTCATCCGGGGTCGTTGACGGCGGGGTTCGCGCCGGCGGCCGGGGATGCGGTGTCGGCGTTGGCGGCAACGAGGATTTCCGCAGCGGCGGCCCCCGCAGTGAATGGCGTGTGGGCGACGTGGAGTGCGTTGGGCGCGGTCGCTGAGAAACTACGCGTGAGCGCAACTGGCTACCAGCGTCGCGATGAGGAATCGGCGGCGATGCTCTCAGGAGGCGGGGCGTCGCCCGGCTCGGGGCCGGCTGCCGGCCCGGTGCTGCCAGGTCCGGCGCCAGTGGCGGTGCCGCACGTCTACACCGGAACTCCCGGTGCCAGCCCAGAACAGTTGTCGCTGCTGCTGCATTCGGGTCCCGGCCCGGCCGGCGCTGAAGAGTTCGGTCAGCAGTGGTCGTCTCATGCCGGGCAGGTACGCGGTGCCGCCAGTGATCTGGTGATGTTGGGCAACAGTTTGGGGTCATCGTGGTCCGGCACGGCTCATGACGGTGCCGCGGCTGCTATCAACTCGGCGCAAATAGAACTGTTGGGCCACAGTGAGAGCATGGACGCTGTCGGGGCCGCGGCAGGTGCCCATGCGGCGTCGTTTCGTAGGGTCACCGACCCGCAGACCGGCGTGCCGACGCCGTCGCAGTTCGGTGTCTGGCGGCAAAATCTCGATAACGCGCTGGCCGCAGAACAGCAGTACCCAGGGGTCTACACCCCTGCGGTGGTCGCGGCCCAAGACGAGCTGGCCGGGGGTTACGCCCAGACCGGCGACGCCTATAGCCCGTATGCGATCGACCCGGTCACCGGTGAAGTAATCGACCCGATGACCGGGCTGCCGGTGGATCCGCTGACTGGTGAGCCGCTCGACGATATCGGGGACGCGGCCGAGGATTCGGCCGGCGATGCGCAGGAGATGCTGTCTGGCGGGGTCCAGATGGTCAGCGGGCTGCTGGGCGGGGGCATGGGCGCGGTCAGCGGTGCACTGGGCGCCTTGTCACAGGGTGGGCAGCAGCTAGGGCAGATGGCGTCGCAGGGACTGGGGCAGCTCGCCAAAGGCCTGTCCTCCTCAGCGAAACCCGATCTCGGCGAGCCGAAATTTCCTGAGGGCGGTAACGACTTCGGCGGCGGTGCCGGCCGGCGGTGCCGGCGGGATGGGGCCGGCGGCCGGGCT
>PPEA01000656.1 GCA_002967005.1 Mycobacterium talmoniae | reverse complement strand
GGGCACCCACCATGCTTGGCCCGTCGGTGCCGCGACGACCCGGACCGCACCGCGGCCGTCCAGCACGCCGGTGACCTGTTTCATCAGGCTGCCGACGCGCTCAACAAGCGCTCGCGCCGGGCTCCACCCAGGCCCTCGCCGAGATGGCGCACACCACCGTCGACTCGCTCGGCACGTTATCGACGGCGTACAAGACGTTCGATGAATCCAGTGGCGATGCGATCACCGTGGCCCGCACCACCGCCCACGCGATGAGCGGGTTGTGCAAACGCCTGGTGCCCTAGACAGACGACAACGGCCGCGGCATCATCTGGAGTCTTGCGACTCCGAACAATGCCGCGGCCGCGAGCCGAGCGTGGGATCTACGCGCTAGAGACCCCGCCACGACCGCCGCCGTAGCTGCCCAGCACGGCATCGCGCACGGCCGCGTCCTGCTGCCCCATGGCGTCGTGCTGATCGACCGCCTGCTGTGTCTGCTGGTTGTGTCGGGCGATCCAGTCCTGCAGGTTTTGACCAACGGCCATCTCGACCTGCCGGACCGCACCTGCACCCTGACCACTGAAAACACCGTAGAGGGTACGGAACGCCTCGCTCAGTTCCTGAGTGGCCGCATCCAGCTTCGCCCCATGGCTCGCCAGTTCGTCCAGGTTTCCGTACGCCGCCTTGCCGTAGTGAATCTCATCTGTCATTGCTTCGTCTCCTTAAGATCAGATGTGGTCTGTATTTAGGCGTCGTCGTGCGAGTGGATTTGCTGCACGCCCTCTTCGCTGACGGTGATGAAGTTGAAAAGTCCTTTGGTGATCTCGGACGCTTCATCGTTGTAGCTCATCGACGCGTTCATGTAGCTTCCGTGAGCGCTTCCGCTCCAGTTCGCCGCCATGGCGTGCTGCTCATCCTCGATGCTGCGGAAGATCCTGTCGGCGTTCTCCGCGTGCTGACGTGCGACCCTAAACGCGGCCAAAGCTTCCGGCACGCTGACGGCAAGTCCGCTGTCATTGTCGTGGTCGTTACCGACGGCTGATGAGTGCTCCATTTCGTCCTCCCTATGTTCTGGACTCAAGATTTGTGTCGACCGGAAAGGTACTTTACGTTTCCGACCATCCGGGTGGCATCGCCTGTTGGGCGGCCAACCCTTGCTTGATCATGTCAGCCTCCACCCCCTGAACACTGCTGGTGGTAATCCACTTCCCGCTTGCTGAGAGGGATGGCGCCGCCGTATGCCAACCCGATAAGCCCCCCTCGTTTCTCGAAACGTCCCGTTCTGAGGCGTTCCAGCTGGCAGTCATCGCCCCTGGTCAGCCTTAGCACATGAGGCTAGCAGACTCCCGGACGGGGTTCGCGCGGAAAATTTGGCAACCCCGAAGCCGGGGCCTTTGCCCGCCCCCGGCCTGGCACGGGTCACTGGGGTGCGGTCGGCCGGTGCTCCGCATGCGCGCCGCCACCCTGCTGCTGAGCGGGGGCCTGGGCCTGCCCGAAACTCGGCAATCCTGCTTGCGGCCCGGTCGGTGCGGCCTGCTGGTCGGGATGTGCGGGCGCCCGACCATGAGTCGCGTCTGTCCCATAGTTGCCGACATACTCCGCATAGCTGCCAGCTTGTGATGCGGGGGCCTGCTGCGACTGCCGGGCCGCAGCCTGGTGGGTCTGTTGCGCCTGAGCCGTCCCGGCTCGACGCAGCTCATCGGGCTGCGGCTGCTGCTGGGCGTACTGCCCGTAATACTGGGCCGCCTGCGCGTAGTAGTCCGCGTAGCGTCGTATTCGGACTGGGAGGCCCGCTGGCCGACGACGCCGGCCTGCAGCATCAACGCAGCCACCGCGGCGACCGCCTGCAGACCGTTGAGCACCACGATGACGGTCAGGGCCCAGCCGGGTCGGCTGCCGTCGGGGGCGGTGATCAAGGTCGACAGCGCGTCCAGAAAACCCGCCGCAGCGAGCGCCGCGATCACCTTGGCGTTCGGTGTCTGCCCGGGTGCCAGTCCGAACGCGGCGAGGAGAGCGGCCAGCACGGCAAAGCGGACACCCCAGCCGATGTCTGCAAGGCCGAGCACCGGGCCGTAACTGACCAGATAGGACGCCAGCCCGAGCGCGACCACACCCAGGCTTAGGTACCGAGGCAACGGTGGTGAAGAGTCCGAGCGAGCCGACGACGGCTGGTAGGCGCCGTAGCCGCCGGTGCGCTCGGCCGAGTAATAGCCCTGATCGCCAGACCGGTAGGACATGTTCACTCCTGAGCTTATAAACCCCTCGTCGGGGCGACCGTGTTTACGCTAACGCACCGCGGCGGGGATCATCGGGTACTTTTCCGCGGGTCCGCTAACTCAATTCGCTGACCTTGTCCATCATCGTGTGCGCGATCTGCAGGGCGCTGATGTCGGGATCACCCGTTCCCACCAGCACAGGTGACTGGTACTCGTTTTGGAAGCCAACCTCAACCTCGACAATGCAGTTCACCCGGATGCCCAAGGCATGCGACGTCATGATCATGTAGCCGTCGCTCGACGTGGTTTGGAAGTTCGCCACCAGTACCGAATCGGCGGCCCGCACGCTAATGATCTTGCGGGTTTGGTTCAGCGTGCCGTCCTGCTTGAAGATGCTCATCGTCTTACCGTCGCAGCCGGCCCACTGGTGGGAGAACGTCCCGAAAAGCTCGTCGGCATCTGCAGCCTTCGCCAGCGCGACGACGCCGGCGTAGACCACCGCCACCTTCACCGGCCGAGTGCTCCGCCCGCTGGCAAAGTCATGCTCGATGAAATTCTTTACGGTCGATCCTCGGTAGGGATTTTGCTGTAACAACCCGACCACCCCGCCGCATTCGCGGGGCGTGTTCTTTGCGGACGCGAAGACACCGTTGGGCATATCGTCGATCCCGCCGAATTTCGGGGGCTCCCTAATGTCGTCCGCCACGATCGACTGGCCGAGTAGTTGAGATAGTTGTCCGGCTTCGGGGAGCACCTGCTGGATGGCTTCCCCGGTCACCGGTCTCGGCACCAGGCCCGCGGCCGGCTTGGCCGTGCCATCCACCCCGCGCACGCAACTCGTCACCAGCATCGCGATCAGCAGCGTGGGTGCAACCCGCCGGATATGGGCAATAACGGACTCACTCACTCCGGAACCTTGGCCACGATCCTGGCGGCGATGTCGCTGGCCTGCGTAGTGATCTCGCCCGGGTGGCAGACTTTGACGTCGGCGAGGATGCTTTCGTGCGTTGCCAGTGCCCGCCCGCATGACAGCGCGCCGCCTCCTAGAGTCATGGTGAGGGTCACCATGTTGCTGTTGACGTGGTTCACTCGGCCGAGGGTCCACTCCTCGGATCTCCACGTGACGGGGCGGTCCGCACAGTCCTGCCATTGATTCGACTGGTTCATGAACACGTAATTGGTTATGTCTGCGGTAGGTAGCGCGACGACCGCCTGGATCACAACCGTGCCACCTTGATCCGGAGCGGCCGATTGGTCCAAGCCCTGTGCGCGTACGGCGGTCCACTTGGTACCGGCATAAGTGGCGACCTGGGCAGGGGTAAATGCGCCAATGCAATCTGTCACCGAGGTGAACTGGCGACTGTCAACCAAGCTGTCGCCGACCGGGCCCCCCTGCAACGGCACGCCCATAATGCTGCTGACCTCGTCGGCGCTGAGCAGGAGACCAGGCAACGCCGTCGCGGGTACTCGTGGCGGCCGACTCGTTGTCGTTGTGGTGGTCGGGGAAGCGGCCTCGGTCGGTTTGGATTTCTCGGATGGCCAGGCGATCGCGGTGATGACACCGGCGGCCACCACCATCACACCGGCCACCACCGCGAGGATCGTGGTGCGGCGACGCCGAGGTTGTGTCGGTGGCGCGTATTTCTGGGGCGGGGTAGGTGTGTGCGGTTGGGTGGGCAGCCCCGGCGGTGCGTAGTAGGCCGGGGCGGCGTGCTGGCTCGACGCCATGCGATGGGTCGGTTCGCTGCCTGAGGCGGGCTGCCGCAGTGCGGCTTTGGCGGCAGCGGCGAGCTCAGCGCAAGTAGCGAACCGGTGCGCTGGGTCTTTGGCCATGGCAGTGGCAATCACACCGTCCAGCGCTGGCGGTAACCAGGGGGCCTGCTCGCTGACCCGGGGTGGGGGTTTGGTCAGGTGGGCCATCATCACCGCGGCCTGTGCCCCGGCAGTGGCGAACGGGGCTTTGCCGGTCAGCATCCGAAACAGGGCGCAGCCCAGCGAATACTGGTCGGCGCGCGGCCCCAGCGGGTCGCCGGCGATCACCTCGGGTGCGGCGTAGGAGACGGTGGCCATCACCTCGCCGGTGCCGGTCAGGCTGGCGTCATCCAATGCTCGGGCGATGCCGAAGTCCCCCAGTAGTACCCGCTCCTCGGGACCGCCCGGACCCGACAACAGAAAGTTCGCCGGTTTGACATCGCGGTGAATCACGTTGCGCCGGTGGGCGTAATCCAACGCTTTGGCAACCTCGCCAACGATGTGGATGGCGCGCTCCGGGGTCATCTTCCCGCTCCGCAGCGCCTCGTCGGCGTCGGTGCCGTCGACGAACTGCATCGCGATCCACAACTGGCCATCCTCGGTTTGGCCGCGCCGATAGATGGGCACGATATTCGGGTGTTCCAGCCCGGAGGCGACGTCGGCTTCCCGGACGAACCGGGCACGGAAGCCCTGGTCTCGCGACAACTCGGCCGACAGCAGCTTCAATGCTTCGCGGCGCGGCAATTCCGGGTTGGCCACCAGGTAGACCGCGCCCATGCCGCCCGCCCCGAGCACCCGTTCCACCCGGTACCCGGCGATCAGTGATCCGACGTTGAGCATGCGGTGTTAATCCTCGGCGTCGAACGACGCCTTGATGTAGCGCATCTCCTCGTCGGTGGCGACCATCGTCACCACCGACGAACCGGCCCGGGTGCTCACCTTGACGGTGTCGGTGTCCATATCGAGCAATTCCAGTGCGACATCGGCGTTCGGGTTCACCGCGGACCGTGGGGGAAGCACCACCATGCTGGTCACCCCGACACGCACCGACTGCTCGGGCACCCCGTCGAACATCTCGACCGAATAGTTGCGCTCGGATCCCGCTTGCATGGCGCCGCGGTTGAAGTCGGCGACCCACAGCAGGTCGTGGTCGTCGACCTCGTCGACCATGTCGCGCCACAGCCCCGGACGCCGGCTGTGCACCAACACCCGCGCCCCCAGCGCCAGCGACCGCAACACCGCCTGCTGGGCCAGGTGCAAGGTGCCGACAATCTCGACCCGGCTGATCTGTGGCCCAAACAGCGGCAACGCCACCGCCCGGCCGTGGTCGTCGGCGCCGATGACCTGACCGCATCCCGACGCCGGAACGGCCAGTTGCTGCAGTTCGGCCTCGCCGGTCGCGAATGCCCAGTGCTCGATTTGCCGCTGCGGCTGCGGCACCGGCAGGCTGGTCGCCAGCGCCGAGAACTGGTATCCGCGCAGGTGGGTCAGGCCGCGCAACGAGATGCGGGCGGGGCCGTGGGTGTCGAACCGGGCCAGCCCGCGGATTTGGGTGAGGTCACGGCCGCCACGGCGCAGCGACAGGCACACCGTGGTGGAGTAGCTGGGAATGGTCCACACCAGGCCGAGTCCCGCGGTGGTGAGCATGGCCGGTTTGATCGCGAAGCTGCGCAACCGGAACCGGCCCTCCCGGCAGGTGCGCCAAGTTTCCTCGACGGTGGCCAGGTTCACCCCGTCGGACAGCTGGTTGGTGGCCTGGCTGATCTCGCTGGCGGTGAGCACCCGGGAACGCAGGCCGGCCTCGGTCAACCGGTTGGCCACCCGCCGGGTCGCGGTGGTGGCGGTCCGCAAATCCCGTCCCGGCCGCCGCCGCGCCGGCGCACGGCGTCGGCACACCGGGCCGGGTCGAACCGGATGGCGATCCACACGCTGCGCTGGGCGATGGCCGGCAGCGGTCCCAGCACCGCGTCGTACACGGCGGCCACCTCGCTGTGGCCGTGTGAGCGGGCGCCCTGGCTCAGCACGTCGATCGAATCCAGGGTGATGTCGAATTGCTGCAGACAATCGACCAGGGCATGCACTGGAACCGTTTCCCCGGACACCGTCACACCCGGCTCCATGATGGTCAACGCCTGCGGGTTTTCTTCGATTTTCAGCAGCGACAAGAGCGTTTTGCCGTCCCACCGGAAGCCGATCAGCGAGCCTTCCGCCATGGGCACGTCAAAAGGCTCGGCGGGAATCTTTTTCTGAACCCTTTTGCGCCGTTCCCGTGCAAAACCCAGACGCAACGCGATTAACCGTGGCAGCGTCGTTCCGCGCAAGCGGAATACCACCAGCAGCGCCACCGCCAGACCGACCGCGGCCCCCTGCCAGCCCGGGAACCCGATAAGCAGGGCCACCACCAGTCCGACCGCGACCAGCAATTGCAGCAACAGCAGGTCGATGAGCGGCAGCAACCGTTGCGCGCGGATATCGGCCGTGGCCCGCAGTTGGCTCGGCTCCGGCAACTTCTTGCCCCGACGACGGGGCTCCACGGCACGACGACCAGGCACAGTCGGCTTCCTAATTCGCTGCGTGGAGGTCACAACTTTGTGTGCCGTTACCCCCGCGACCCTGTTGTACGCTACCGATGCTTCGGTACGGGACCGATGCTGATGGGAGCGGTGATGCCAGCGCAAGTTACCACGCGCGCACAGGTCAACGGGTATCGGTTCCTGCTGCGGCGTCTGGAGCACGCCCTGATCCGCGCCGACTCCCGAATGATCCACGACCCGATGCGCGGCCAAATCCGGTCGCTGATGGTGGGTGTGGTCATGGCGGTCCTTATCACCGGGGCCTGCGGGGTGCTCGCGTTCTTCAAACCGAGCCCGAATATCGGGAATGCACAAATACTGCTCAGTAAATCCAGCGGCGCGCTATTCGTGAAGATTGGCGATCGTGTCCACCCGGTGCTGAATGTGACATCGGCCCGGTTGATCACCGGGCAACCCGATACGCCCAAACAGGTCGACGACAAATGGCTAAATGACACGCCCCGCGGCCCGATGGTGGGAATCATCGGGGCCCCGGCCAGCATCCGCCCGGGCGACGATCTGGGGAAGTCGTCGTGGACGGTGTGCGATACCGTGCAGACCCCCGACGTCGCCAAGGGCACCGGCATGGCCGGCTTAGAGACCACCGTCTTGGCGAACGATCCGGTGCTCAACGACGACATCCGCGCCGCCACACCCGCCCAGATGGTTGCCGCCACCGACGGCAAGACGGTGTTTTTGATCTACAACGGGGTGCGGGCCCCGGTCGACCCGCAGGATCCGATCGTCGTCAACGCATTGCACCTGCAAGGCACGCTTCCGCGCCCGATCTCACCGGGCCTGCTCAACGCGTTCCCACTGGTTCCGCCGATCCGCCCGGTGGTGATCAGCGGGGTCGGTGACACCATCCCGTCGGTTCCGCCGGCTTATCGGGTGGGCTCGATCATTAAGACCGTCGATTCCAAGGGCGAACAGCTCTACGTGGTGCTGCGCGACGGGCTGCAACCGGTCTCGGCGGCCACCGCCGACATCATCCGCTACAGCAACCCCGAAATCCCCACGGCGGGGACTCAGGAGGTCGCGCCCGCGGTGGTGAGCGGCGTACCGGTGGTGCATGAGCTGCCGGTCGACCACTATCCCACCGTGTCGCCCGAGATCGTCAACCTGGAGCCGGAACGGGTGATGTGCATGTCCTGGCAGCGCGCCAACACCGCTGCGCAGGCCACCACGCGGCTGCTGGTCGGCCATCGTCTCCCGCTGCCGAGCGGAGCGCAGCCGGTCCGGCTGGCCACCGCCGACGGCAACGGCCCCGGCCTGGATTCGGTGTATCTCAAACCGGGCAGCGGGGAGTTCGTCCAAGCCACCGGGGGCGATGTGGACAGCCGCGCCACGGGCCGCCTGTTCTATGTCTCCGACACCGGGCTGCGTTACCTCATCAAGGATTTGCCGACCGCCGCCGCGCTGGGCGTCACCGGCGTCAAAGACCCGGACAGCGATGCGCAGCTGCCCCAGTTCGCGCCCTGGCCGGTGCTGTCGCTGTTGCCGCCGGGCCCGGAGCTTTCCCAGGAGGCGGCGCTGGTCGCCCATGATGGCATGGCCGCCGACCCGACCGGGTTGAAGGTGGATCCGCCCAAGCACTAAGGCTCAGATCCGCAGCTCCCGGAACATCGCGTACAGCCGGATGATCCAGCAACACAGCGGGAACACCAGCGCGATCGCGACGTACTCCAGGATCTCGACCTGACGGCGCATCACCGGGGAGAACTCCAACCGCGGCGCGATTACCCCGCAGGCCACCGCCAGTGCCAGCAGCAGCACCAACGCCAGGGTGGCGTTCAGCTGCCAACCCTCGACGCAGGCCGCGGTTTTGACGATCGCCATCAGCGCGACCGCCAACCCACCGCCGATGAGGGTGGCCGACTGGACCAGATCGTGGTGGCTGCGGCCGCGCAAACACAGCACCGTCGCCACCACGAACGCGAACGCGACCCCCTGCCAGTAGAACCCTGCGCTGACGTCGACGGCCAGGTAGCACCCCACAAACGCGGTGATCGCCGCCGCGACCAGAATGCCGGTCAGGTACTGATTGGCCCGGCGCACCCGGGCGATCATGCCCTCCTCGGTGGGGATGATCTGCTTGCCGACGGCCTGGACCCCCTCCACGGTGGTGCCGCCCTGGGTTTCGATGTCGTCGAGCGGTTCGCCGGCCGTCGGCACCCGCGGGATCGGCAACTTCGACAGCAGGATCGTCACCCGCGGCGACAGGTACACCACCACCACCGACACGGCGGCCATCACGGCGCCGATCGCCCGCGGGGGCGGGTCCCACAACAATTCCACCGTCGCGCCCACCCCGCCGATCGCCGCCAGCGCGACCACGGTCGTATGCAGCGCCCGCCCGCGACCGGACAGCAGCACCACCACCAGCGACGTCAACCCGGTCAGACCGAACGCCATCGGCAGCGCCTTGACCCCGAAACCGTCCGGCACCACATACAGCGAGCCGCCGAAGACCAGCGGGGTGGCCGCCGCAGCCACCCACTCCGAGCGCCGGGCGCCCGACGAGCGGTAGGCGAACACACACGCGATGATCACGCCCAGCACCCCGAGGCCCAGCGCGGTCGCGGGTAGGTACACGGTGTCGGCGTGCCCGGGCAACAGCAGCGCCGCCGTCACGGCGGCGGCCAATCCCACCCCGAAGCAGATGACCAGCCGGGCGTCGCGGGACAGCCAGCCGGCCACCGGGTTTTCCGATTGTTCGGCGATGTCCTCGACGTCATCGAACAGCAGCGGGCTGACCGGCTGTCCGATCTCCCGGAGCACCAGCAGCTCACCGTCGTACACATGGGCCTCGGTCAGCGATCGGCTGGGATCGATCGCGTCGGCGCCGAGCCGGGCCAGGGTCCACTTCCCCTCGGTGGTATCGAACTCGATACCGGCCAACTCGGGTCGGATGGCGATTTGCTCGTTGGCGATATCGACGACGTCGTCGATGAAGTTGCCGATGCTGACGTTCGGCGGTAACCCCACGTCGATCCGCAGCCCGCCCACCACCAAGGTGACGCGGCTCAGCTCCAGTTCCGGCTGGGATTCCGCGTCAAGTTCGGACAATGACGGCGGTAGAGTCAACGCAATCGGCCTCCTCCGGTGCACTTGCTTGCCTGCGACAATACCCGGGGATGCCGCACGTATTGGTCGGCGAGTTCACGGGAGAAACCAGCGGTGAGTACCGAACCCTTTCCGCGCCGGTTGCGGGTCTCGCTGCCGCGGATGCCTGGCGGCGAGGTCAACCTGCAGCCGCCGCCGGAGGTGCCCCGGGTGATTCCGGGCAACCTGCTGATGAAGCTGATGCCGTTCGTGATGATCGTTGCCGTCGTCGGGATGATCGCGCTGATGGTGACCGTCGGCGGCCGGGATCTGACCAAGAACCCGATGTTCCTGGTGTTCCCGATGATGATGATCATGTCGATGGCCGGCATGTTCATGGGGGGCGGCGGCCGGCAGGGCAAGGCCGCCGCCGAGCTCAACGAGGAGCGTAAGGACTACTTCAGCTACCTGGCGAACCTGCGCGACGAGTCCGACGTGACCGGCGAGCAGCAACGCACCGCGCTGGAGTGGAGTCACCCGGATCCGCGGGCGTTGGCCGACGTGGTCGGCACCCGCCGGATGTGGGAACGCCGCCCCTCCGACCCGGACTTCTGCCACGTCCGCGTCGGTGTCGGAACGCACCGGCTGGCGACCCGGCTGCTGGCCCCCGAGACCGGCCCGCCCGAGGACCTCGAACCGGTGTCCACGGTGGCGTTGCGCCGCTACGTCAAGACCCATTCGGTGGTGCACGCGCTGCCCACCGCGGTGTCGCTGCGGGCTTTCCCGGCCATCACCTTCGAGGGCGACCGCAAGCTGGCCCAGCAGCTGGTGCGGTCCATGGTGTTGGAGCTGTGCTCATTCCACGGGCCCGACCACGTACAGGTCGCGGTGGTGACCGCCAACCCGGACGGGGAGAACTGGAGCTGGGTCAAGTGGCTGCCGCATGCCCAACACGACACCGCCCGCGACGGGATGGGCCCGATGCGGCTGCTGTTTCCGACCCTGGCGCTGCTGGAACGGTCGCTGGACGCCGACCTGGGCCAGCGGGGCCGGTTCGCCCGCAACGCCGAACCCACCCAGGGCCTCAAGCAGCTGGTGGTGGTGCTCGACGACGGGTACATCACCGGCGATGAGCGGTTGATGACCGACGCCGGGCTGGACAGCGCCACGATCCTGGACCTCAACGGCCCGGCCGACGCGCTGGCGGCGCGGCGGGGCCTTCAGCTGGTCGTCGAGGGCGACGACGTGGGAGCGCGGACCGCGGTCGGGGGTGGAGCGGTTCGCCACCCCGGACACCATCACCGTCGCCGAGGCCGAGGCCACCGCGCGGCGCATCGGTCGCTACCGGCTGGCCAGCGCCGCGCATATGGTCAGCCTGGAGTCGGACACCCGCGCCGAGGACCCGGGCTTGATGAGCCTGTTGAAGATCGCCGATGCCGCCGAGATCGTGCCCGAGCAGGTGTGGCGGCGACGCACGCCGCGGGAACGGCTGCGGGTGCCGATCGGCTACACCCCCAACGGCTTGCCGCTGGAGCTGGATATCAAGGAGTCCGCCGAGGCCGGCATGGGTCCGCACGGATTGTGTATTGGCGCGACCGGTTCGGGTAAATCGGAATTCCTGCGCACCCTGGTGCTGTCGATGATCACCTCGCACTCTCCGGATGCGTTGAACCTGGTGCTGGTCGACTTCAAGGGTGGCGCCACCTTCCTCGGCTTGGACGGGGTACCGCACGTCGCGGCGATCATCACCAACCTGGAAGACGAGCTGATCCTGGTCGACCGGATGCGTGACGCCCTGGCCGGTGAGCTGAACCGTCGCCAAGAATTGCTGCGCAAGGCCGGCAACTTCCCCAACGTCAACGAGTACGAGCGGGCGCGGGCCAACGGCGCCGAACTGGACCCGCTGCCGGCGTTGTTCGTCATCGTCGACGAGTTCTCCGAGTTGCTGTCGCAGAAGCCGGATTTCGCGGAGCTATTCGTCATGATCGGCCGGCTCGGCCGGTCGCTGCACGTGCACCTGCTGCTGGCCTCGCAGCGCCTGGAGGAGGGCAAGCTGCGCGGGCTGGATTCGCACCTGTCCTACCGGATCGGGCTCAAGACGTTCTCGGCCGGCGAGTCCCGCAGCGTGCTCGGCGTGCCGGACGCCTACCACCTGCCCAGCGTCCCCGGCTCGGCGTACCTGAAGTGCGATGCATCCGAGCCGATTCGGTTCAACACCTGCTACGTCTCCGGTGAATACGTCCGGCCGCGTCGGGCCGCCGCCCAGTCCGGCGGTCGGGTCAAGCAGCTGGGCGCGCTGGCCCCGAAGCTCTTCACCGCCACCCCGGTGAAGAAGGACGACCCGCCGCCCGCGCCGCCACAACTCGATGAGGTTGTGCTCGACGACGAACCGGCCACACCGTCGGGGCCGACTAAGACGACGTTGCTGGACATGGTGGTGTCCCGGCTGCGCGGACACGGCCGGCCCGCCCACGAGGTGTGGCTAGACCCGCTGGACGAAAGCTGGGCGGTCAACCGGCTGCTGCCGGCGTCGAACTGGGACGCCCCAGAGAACGTCAACGGCCGGTTGTGGATGCCGATGGGTCTGGTCGACCGCCCCTACGATCAGCGTCGCGACGTGTTGATGGTCGACTTGTCCGGCGCCCAGGGCAATATGGCGGTGGTCGGCGGTCCGCAATCGGGCAAGTCCACCGCGCTGCGGACGCTGATCATGTCGGCGGCCGCCACCCACACCCCCGAACAGGTGCAGTTTTTCTGCCTGGACTTCGGTGGCGGCACGCTCACCAGCCTGGTCAATCTGCCGCATGTCGGCGGGGTGGCCGGCCGGATGGACGCCGACGGCATTCGCCGCACCGTGGCCGAGGTGTCGGGCGTGCTGCGGGCTCGGGAGCTGCTGTTCCGCGATCTGGGCATCGAGTCGATGCAGGACTTCCGCCAGCGCAAGGCGCGGCTGGCCACGCTGCCGCCGGAGGTGGCCGCCCAGGATCCGTTGAGCCGGGACAAGTTCGGCGACCTGTTCCTGGTGATCGACGGCTGGGCCTCGATCCGCAGCGACTTCGAGATGCTGGAGCCGACACTGCAGGCGCTGGCGATCCAGGGCCTGTCCTACGGGGTGCACCTCGTCATCTCGGCGACCCGCTGGTTTGAGATCCGGGCGGCGGTCAAGGACATGCTCGGCACCCGCATCGAGTTGCGGCTGGGTGATCCGCTGGACAGCGACGTCGGTCGCAAGTTCGCCGAACTGGTGCCGGTCGGCCGGCCGGGCCGCGGTATGACCGCGCAGCGACTACACATGTTGATCGCGCTGCCCCGGCTGGACTCCAGCTCCGGCGTCGAAGACCTGCCGACCGGGGTGTCGGCGTCGGTGGAGGCGGTGCGGGCGCACTACGGCAACCGGCAAGCCCCGCGGGTGCGAATGCTGCCGCACAGCGTGGACCGGGAGGCTGTGGTGCGGGCGGCGCGGAACGCGGGAATGCTCAGCAAGTCGCGGATCGCGATCGGTATCAGCGAAGAGGAACTGCAGCCCGTCGTCCTCGATTTCGACGCCCAACCGCATCTGGTGGCGTTGGCCGACATCGAATGCGGCAAGTCCGGGCTGCTGCGCAATATCGCCGCCGGGGTGATGGAGAACGCGACCCCCGAGGAAGCCAAGATCATCCTGGTCGACTTCCGCCGCTCCCTGCTGGGCGTGGTCGACAACGACTACCTGGGGGGCTACGCCACCGCGTCGCAGTCGTGCGCGGAGCTGATGAAGGCGCTGGCGGAGTCCTTGGCCCAGCGCCTGCCACCCAGCGACATCACCCAGCAGCAGCTGAAGGATCGCTCGTGGTGGTCGGGACCGGACTTGTTCGTGATGATCGACGACTACGACCTCATCTCGGGTACCGGGCTCAGCCATCCGCTCGGGCCGCTGGTCGAATACCTGCCACAGGCGCGTGATATCGGCCTGCGGGTCATCGTCACCCGGCGCAGCGGCGGCGCGGGCCGGGCAATGATGGACCAGTTCATCGGGCGGCTGCGGGACCTGTCCTGTAACGCGCTGGTGATGAGCGGGTCCAAAGAGGAGGGTGCGCTGTTCGGGCACAAAGCCACCCAGATGCCCCCGGGCCGGGGCATGTTGGTCTCGCGCAGCATGCGAAGCGGGGTAATTCAGTTGTCCAGGATGCCTGACCTGTGAGCGGCCTCAGCGAACTCGACGAGGTTCGGGTGATCTCGGCCGCGCCCGAACGTATCCGGGTGTCGGTATTCGGTGGCCGCACCCAACTGGATATCGCGCTGCCGCTCGACATCCCGGTGTCGGGCTTCGTCCCGGATCTGGCCCGGCTGGTCCGATCCCGCGACGTCCCCCACGACGACGAGGACCCCGCAGCCAAGGACCAGCGGCGCACCTTCTGGGTGCTTAGCCGGTTCGACACCGGCGCCGAGGTGCGCCCAGACCAAACCCTGCGCGAAGCCGGGGTGGTCAACGGCCAGTTGCTGCGGTTGTCGTCGCGGCGGGCGCTATCCCCGCCCACCCTGTACGACGACGTGGTCGACGCCGCCGCCCGGCTCAACAAGGCGGCGTACGCCGCGTGGGACGCCCGGTCCGCGCGCTGGCTAGCGTTCGCCGGCACCCACCTGGCTGCCGCCGCCTTCGCGTTCTGCCTGGTCCACCCGGCATTCGCGGCGCAGCGTGCGGTGATCGTCGGGGTTGCCGCAGTGGTGGCGGTGGCGCTGGCTGGGGTGGCTGCCGTCGCCCACCGCTCCTACGGGCTCGACGATGTCGCCGCTGTGATGGGCTGGGCGGCGATCCCGATCACCGCGGCCATCGCCTGGGTAGTCCTGACCCGGTTTGGGAACTACGGGGTGGCTGCAGCCTGCGCCGTGGTGCTTGTGCTCAACTTCGTCTACTACCGGGTGATCGGAACCGGGCACTGGGCGTATGTGGCCACTTCGGTGGTGGCCGGGTTAGGCGGTGTTGCGGTACTGAGCCATGCGGTTGGCCTGCGGGTCGATGTCGTGTGCGTGACATTGGCGGTGACCGCGACGTTGACCTGTTTGGTGATTCCGCGGTTGACGGCCCGGCTCGACCGCTTCGAGACACCAACGGTTAACGCAGATGCGGACCGGGACGAGTACGCCTTCGAGAACCCCTTTGAATCGCCGGCGTCGGCGAAGCCAGCGCGATGACGATTCCGGTGCGGCGATGCCGACCGCGGAAGCGGTGTGGGCCAAGGTGCATTCGGCGGCATTAACCCGCTCGGCGCTGTTGACGGGTCTGGCGGCCACGGCCGCCGCGGCCAACGCGGTGCTGCTGCGCGACGCCGGGGTTGTCCGCTGGGCGGCGTTCGCCTTCGCATTGACCTGCTCGGCGGTGCTGGGCTTGCGCAGCCGCGTTCCGGACACCTGGGTGGAACGCGCCGGGCTGGCGGTGCCGGCCGTCGTTCTGGTCGCCATCACCTGCGCGATAGCACAAAACGGGTTGGCACCGATCCCGGTGGTCGCGCTGGGGGTGGTGCTAGCCATCGCAGTCGGCGCCGTGGTGGCCGGTTTGAGCGCGTCCGGCGGCAGGTTGCAGCGGCCGGCGACGCTGCTCGCCTACCTGGAGTATGTCGGGGTTGCGGCGCTGCTCCCGCTGGCGCTGTGGGTGGTCGGCGTCTACGAGAGACTGGGTCCGTGGTGGTGAGGTCCGCCCGGCGCTGCGCTGCGGCGGTGGCCGTGCTGACGTTCGTGGCGGGGGCCACGCCGCCACCGGCGTCGGCAATTACGCCACCGGTGGTGGAACCCGGACCGCCGCCGACCGGGCCGGTCGGGCCGCCCGAGCCCACCGAGCTCAAGCACACCTGCGGTATCCCGACCGGGCTGTTGGCGCATACCGACTTTTCCGTGCAAACCAGCGCTGAGGCCATGCTCAACTACACCAGCGCCTGGCAGTTTTCCCGCGGCGCCGGCCAAAAGGTTGCCGTGATCGACACCGGGGTGAACCGGCATCCACGGTTGCCGGCATTGGAAGGCGGGGGCGACTACGTCTCCAACACCGACGGACTGCAAGACTGCGACGCGCACGGCACGCTGGTAGCAGGCATCATTGCCGGCACACCCAGCCCCCTCGACACCTTCGCCGGCGTCGCACCCGAGGCGACCATCCTCTCGATCCGACAGAACAGCCGTGTCTATGGCGTTGAGGGCGGTGGCGGTGAACAGCGGAACGACCCGGATGCCATCTCCCCCGGCTACGGCAGCACGTTGACGCTGGCGTATGCCATCACGCGGGCTGTGGACCTGGGCGCAACAGTCATCAACCTCTCGGAGGTGGCCTGCACTCCGGTTGCCGCGCCACCCCACGACGCAGCGTTGGGCCGTGCAGTGCGCAACGCGTTCGAGCGCAACGTCGTAGTGGTGGCCGCCGCCGGCAACGTCAGCAAGCAGGGCGGGCAGGGAATGTGCACCACCCAGAACACCATGACCGATCCCAACCTGCCTGTGGAAAAAGCTTGGGATTCGGTGACCACGATCGCCAGCCCCGCCTGGTTCTCCGACTATGTGTTGGCCGTCGCCGCGGTGACCCCGGCGGCCGAACCGGCGGATTTCAGCCTGCACGGGCCCTGGGTTGATGTGGCGGCCCCCGGCGAACGCATCACATCGCTGGACCCCTATAGCCCCGGGCTGACCAACGCCGAGCCGGATTCGCAAGGCGTGCTGTCCCCGGTTAACGGGACTAGCTTCGCGGCGCCGTTTGTCTCCGGCCTGGTGGCGTTGGTCCGGTCCCGGTTTCCGGAACTGAACGCCGGTCAGGTGATGGACCTGATCAAACGCACCGCACGGACCCCCGGCGCCGGGGCTAACGCCGCCACCGGGTATGGAGTGATTGACCCGATCGCGGCGCTGACCTACGAGGTTCCCGCTCCTAATGAATTGCCTAACCCCCACGCCGGAACACCCATTCCCGGGCGGGCTCACCCCGACCCGGCAAGTCAGCGGGCACGGATCATCGTGTTCTCGGTGGCGGCCGGCAGCGTGGTACTGATGGGGGTGGCGTGGGCGCTTGCGCTGACCCGCCGCCGGCGGCACCCCGAAGCCTCCGACGCGGAAACGGATACACCGGATTACTCGCTGTAGCGGAGGGCTGTTGCCGTGATCCAGACGGTGGGGCGGTGGACTGTGTTTTCCGCCACAGCGCAGCCAGCAACTCCCGCGGCCTACGCCCGTCACACCAGCCGCTTAGGCCGCGGAAGGTCACGTCGAGGCGGGCAAGCAACCCGGAAATTCGCGTCGTGAGGCCGTCGAATGTGTGGGAGCCTCGAATTGGTAAGCCGTGCCCAACGCTACGTACCATAACGGCATACATGCACCTCGGTACCGAAAGGGGGGACGTTGCCCAAGCAAAGGCCTGCTGAGGATGACCGTGGGTCGCTGGCGCGTCCGCCCTGGCTGCCTGAAGAGAGTCAGCGTCGGCGGGTGCGACTCGGGCGCGGACGGCAAAAAGACCAGGCAGCAGCCGGTAACGAGTCGGCGGAAGTAGGCGACCAAAAGCCAGCTAATGGGCGTGGGCGGACGGGCTCCAAGGAGCCGGTCGGTTGCCAAGATCCGCCCCCTGGCGCACCCACAGCTACCGACGAGGCGGATTCCGCGCCCGCAGCGGAAACACGACCCAAGCGGGTCCAGGTGGCCTATGACCGCGGGGTACGCGTCCCACGCCGGACCCCGATACCGGAGCAACAATCCGCAGAGCCGGTCCGAGAGCCGGTTACGCCTCCGCCGAGCCCCCCCAAACACGCCCTGGCGGCCGACGAAGAGTCGTCCACAGAACCGGCCCCGCCTGGCGAGGGGTTCCAACCTGCCCCCGAACCCGAGGATCCGTGGGCGCACTATGGTGCGGTCCAGGAAGCACTCGTGCAGGACGCAACCGACCAACCGACCGAATCCGCGGCCGACGACGACGCGGCGGACGTCCCCGACTCGCCGGAATCTCCTGCGCTCGCGGCAGACGAGGAGGGGCCACCGACTCTCGACGATGGCGCGGCTACCGAATCACCATGGGAACCGAAGCCGCCGCCGGAGTTGGCCTCCTGGTTGGAACCCCACGCCCTGGCTGCTGAGCAATCGGCGGCCGAGCCGGCCGCCGAACCGGACCTTGGGGTCGTGCCAGAGTCAGATCTGGCGCCGTCGCTTCCCGAGTCCACACCGCCGGGCCCCGATGCGCTCGTGGCGTCTGAGACCGAGCTACCCACCTCCGACGCAGCCGTTCCTGGGTACGCGTCGCAACCGGAGCAAGAACGGTGGCTGGAGGCCGCGCAGTCGGATCCAAACGCGCTAACGCCGGATTCCGACGCAGTCGTCCCCGACCCGGCGCTAGTGGAACTCAGCCCGCTGCCCGAGGTTGAGCTACCCGCAAATACCGAAGCGCAGCCAGAGCTCGCCCCCGCGGCCGACGCTGCGCCAGAACCTGCGCTGTCCGCCTTCGAGGAGCCGGGTCCCGACCCAGCGGATCTCGGCACGACAGCGGAGGCCGAACCGCAACCGGAATCGTCGGCATCTGAGGATCTTGCCGACACACCCGCGCCTGCGGACCTGCCCGCAGCCCCGTTCGCTCCCGAATCGTGGGTTACCGAGAAGTGGGACCCGGAGCCCGCCGCTGAGGCGCCACTCCCGGACGTCGGCCAGATACCGAGTGCTGAGCTCCCCGAAGCCGACGACGCACCGGAACATGAGCCCGCGCAGTGGCTGGATCCAGCAGAACAGGCTTCCGAGGCGGTACCCCGGCAAGAGCTGCCAGACTCCGACACGTCGCTTCCCGAATCGACGCCGGCAGGGCTGAACCCACCACAAGGACTACCAGCGGACGCCGAACTGCAGCCAGATCCAGAACAATCCGCGCCAGAGTTTGTTGGTGGCACATCGGCCAATCCGGACCCATTAGAGGTGGCAGCTTTCGGCGGCTCGACGTCGGAGCCTGCCGCCGGGGGCTCACTGCCCGATCTAAGTTCGCCGCCCGAAACCTCGGTCGAAAATGCGTCGTGGCCGGAGCTCACGCCATGGTCGGAGCCGCACACTCCGGAGTTTCCTACCGGAACATCCGTTGATCCGATAGCGGAATCGGAGCCATCGGCATTCGAGGTTCCTGCGGAATCCACACCGCCGGCCGCAGAACCTACTTCCCCGTCGTGGGACCCAACCCCACCATCGAACTCGGACGTGTGGACCGCGCTGGACGAGCAGCCCGAGCCCGAGTTGTCAGCCTCCGACCACGCCGAGCCCGAGCAACCAGAACCGCGTGAACTCGATGAGATCGAACTGCGGGCAGCTGCCCTGCTCGAAGCGATGGAGGCAAAGCGGTCCCAGCTCGCATCCCGTGAGCCGGCTGCAGAAGACCACTCCGGAGAAGTGCCGCCATCCGCCACCGAGCCGCCGACAGAAATCGAACCGCCGGCCGATATCGAGCCTGTAGCTGACGTCAACGTTCCAACCGACCTCGACGCGCCGGCCAACGCCGCGGCGCTCCCAGACTTTGATGTACCCGACGAGGTCGCAGCGCCCGCCAATGCCGAAATGGCACAGTCGTTCGACGTAACCCCACCGGATGCGGCTCCGCCTGTCGACAGCACCCAGTCACCCACCGATTGGGACGAGACGCCTGCGGCGCCGCCGTCCGCAGGTACAGAGACGTCGGTTGAGTCCGAGTCCGAACAGGACACCCCCGCCGCCGGCCGTCGGCCGAAACGGTCCTCGGCCCGTAAACTCGCGCTGCCGCCGTGGCAGATGCCGACGGCAATGGTGCCGGTGGAGTTCGAGCAGTTCGGCGCCGACGGCCCGACGTCCGCGCCCGAGGACTTCGCTCCGCCATCCGAGACGTGCAGCGACGCACGAACCGGAACGCCCGCTCGGACCT
>PPEA01000655.1 GCA_002967005.1 Mycobacterium talmoniae | reverse complement strand
GTCGTCGGTGTGCAGCATCAACGCGCCGGAGTCGTCGACCTCGACGGTCAGCTGCCGCCACGTTGCCCCCGCCGCGGCCGCGCGCCGGGCATATTCGGTGAACAACTCCACGGCCTCGACCGGCGGCGCGATCGAGACCGGGCCGGACTCGGCCATCGCCCAGGCTCGCGCCGACACCGGTGACGCCGATGCGACCAGCTCCGCTCGCACCCGGCTCCACCCGGCCGGCGCCCCGGCGAGGATCAACCGCATCGCGTCCTCGATCAACGACCGGTCATCGTTGTTGGCGCCGGTCATTTCAGTACCGCCCCCGCGATGTCGCACACCTTCAACGCACCGCCCTCGTCGGCCAGCGTTAGTTCGTCGGTGAAAAACCCGCCGTGCTTCTGCGCCGCTTCAACCAATTGTTTCTGGCTCTCGCTGACCGGACGGATGCGCACCGCCGTTTTCACCCGCACGTTGGCGCCCCCGTCGTGGAAACCGATGACCGCATCCGGGTAGACAAAACCTTCGTCCTGCCCGACGAGGCCGATCGATTCAATCCACATCAGCACCGCAGGCGACGGATCGGCACAAGCGACCGCGCGCATCGCCGCCACGTCCGCCCGGTTCTCCGCATCGAACCACTTGTTGACCACCTCGAAGGCTTCCCGCTGCCGCGGCGGCGGCGACGGCAACGCGGTCATCCCGACCCGCGGCGGCGGCCCCCACTGCCAGCCCACCGCGAACACCACCCCGGCCGCCGCCAACAAACCCGCGGTCAGCGCCGCTAACATCCACGACACCCAGCGGCGCCGGACGGGCGGTGCCACCGGCGGATCAGACTCCGGGTAGGCCGACAGCAGTCCGTCAGCGTCACAATCGATGACCAGCCGCTGCCATGGCGCCCCGTTGGCGACCGCCCGGTGCTGGTGTTCGGTCAATATCGCGAGCACCTGCGCCGGCACCGCTGCCGGCTGAGACTGTCCGTCGACGGTCGTCACCGACGCCTCGGCCACCGGCGGGGCGATCACGGCGTGGAACCGCGCCCAACCCGCCGGCAACCCGCGTACCAACAGGGCAACCGCGTCCTCAACCAACTCCCGGTCACCCAGCCCAGCCCCATCCGGCAGCATCCGGCCAGATTAACCGGCACTCGGGTTTATCTGCCAGAATGGTGGCCGTGGGAGTGTTCGACGAGCTCTTCGACGGGGAAACCGATTTCGACACCAGGGCTGAACTGAGGGCTCTGGAAACGGTCGTCGAGGAGATCACCGCAGCGAACCAGCAGTTCGTGCTCCAAACCGCTGACGCTCGCTCACGCGACAAACTGGTCCGAGTGTGGGTGAACGCGCAGGGCGTGCCCGTGCAGGTGCAGATCGACGAGGAATTGTTTGCCGAGTCGACCAACACTCAGGTGGCAGCATCGATGCTTGAGGCCGCCCAGGCCGCGGCGGCGATCATGCAGCGAAGAACCGAGACTTTTAGCGCCGAGCTGCAGAGGAAGGTCGCGCTCGAGCCGATGTTCGCCCAGGACTCCATTGCCCACCTCGACGTATTCGAGGAGCTGCAGCAGAAAGTGCCGCTGTCACCACCCGACTCGCCCGAACGGCACCCCGACACAGATTCCCCGGCCCGCCCCGGCGACGATGACACCGGGGAATGGCGGGTGAGGATCTTTGACCACTGAGCCGAAAGACGTTGACCATGACCGAACCACGCGTCACCTACTACGCTCTGCTCGGTGGTGGCCGCACCGCGGATAATCCCTCTGGAATGGTTCGCCGCACCCACACCGACCCGCCCGTCGACGAAGCGTTCCACCGCGACATGAAATGGCATCGGTCCGAATATCTGGCGCGTTACTACCGACGCGGAACGACCGACATCGACCACGAAAAGATCTCCGAAGACGCCGCCAACGCCATCCTGGATCGCTGGCGCGCTAAATGGACGCAAGAGGACCTGGGGCAAAGCGGGGAGAGCCCGGCGAGCGGCGAGTAAACCCGACGGATCACCGGTGCGGATAGGTTCGCAGCAAAACATCGGCGGCATCCAATTGCGCGAGCGCTTCGGCCATGTCGAAGGCCGCCGGCACGCCGCTGACGAACAGCTCGGCTAGGTTCTGCTCCGACGCGGTCCCCGCCTCGGCAGCCTCGATGAGGCGCAGCACCGAGGCGCTGTTACGTTCGTCGGGCCTGACGATATGCTCCAGGGTCTTCGCCACCAGTTCGGCCGTGCTGGCCGTGGTCCGCACCCCCGGCGCACCGCCGGCGAGTTCCTCCGTGCGGTTCCAGGGTGGGTCTTCGCTTGCCAGCACGCCAGCCTCGGGCAGTTCGGCCCGGTACCAGTGCCCGTCGTCCCACCAGTAACAGAAGGACAGCCGACCGGCCGCTGCGCGCGGGTGCAAGTACAGGTTGTGCAGCCAGCTGGGCGCACCTCGGTACAGGTCGGGCCACCCAATCAGGCCTCGGTAGGCTGCCGAAAGCAGACGAGAGTTGTCGCGTCCACCGGAGAATACGCCGCGGTCGCCGGGCAGGCGGGCCAGGATGCAGCCCCCGGTGTCACCGATATATTCCTGGAACGACGGGTCGGTGCGCGATCCCACCGATGCGTCGGATCCGCGAGACACCGCGGCGAGCACCGCGATCCGAGCCCACAGCAACGACAGCGGCGGTAAGTCGTTGTCTGCGACCAGTACGTCGACGCCGGCGGCCGCGGTAATGCGCGCGTCGGCGGCGCTGCGCAGCTGCCTGCCGTCGTTGGCCATGTGGGCCAACAGCCATAGCGGGACATTCGGGCGCGGGTACCGTTCAATGTCGCGGCGGTAGGCCTCGCCGGACAGCAGCTGATCGGCGGGGAGTTCAGCACCGCCGTAGTCGAATCCGACCCGCAGGCCACCGGCGCTGTCGTATTCGAACAGCAACCGCAGCCATGGACCGTCAGGCCCGACGGCGGTGATTTGGCGGTGCAGGCGGATCGGCTCGACAATCCTGGACTGAATCGGGATCGAAAACGTCTGTTCCGCTGTCAGTGCGACGGCCCGCGTAATTTCTTCACCACCGGCCATGCTGAACACGCCCCGCAGCTTGTTCCACCCTGCCGGAGCCTCTTGGGTCAGCGCCCGCACCACCTGCTCCACCAAGACCCGCGGATCCTGGCCCTGGTTCGTCACCTACCCACCCCTGACTCGACTCATCCGGGTCCTCCTGCCCACAGGGAACGAGTCGCTGTTGATCGTGAGTTCGAACCGACGATCGGCATTGGGGTCGGTGATACGGGCCCGTAGCCCATCATGGATTCCCACACTCATCAGCGCATCGCGCACGTGCCCCTCGGGGACAGCTGGGCGTTCTCCCGTAACCACCCTGATGTTGGAATAAAGCTGGGCGCGTTCCCACAGCTGTTCGGGTGTGGCGGTCAACGTCACCGGGGCCGCCACGACGTAGGTCTCGTAGTCGGGTGGTGTCGGGTGCCCGTGCCGATCCCAACCGATCCGCCATTCCGCGGTGGCCGGCCCGACCCGAAAGCCGAGGTAGTCGCCCCACTCCTTGACCCCGGCCAGCGTCCGTTCGGCCGCGTCCGGCACCTCGTCGCGGCGGTAAGGACGTTTGCGGGGTTGCGCATCGTAAACAATCGGTACGCGCTCGGCGGCCGGATCCAGCGGCCAGCGCCGCCCTCCAACCGTGCCCGGCCAGTCAGTGTCGTAGAAGCGGTGGTAATAGGTGGGGCTCGTCATGACGATGTCAACGGTGGCACTGTCACGGTTGGGCGCGTGTTGGCGTCCCGGGAGCTGGACCGAAATACGCGACCCATATGGGCCGGCCTGATAACGGCCACGCCAGACCGGGTGCAACTCGTAGACCGGGTACGGCTGACACACCTTCGGCAGGATACGACGGTAGAAATCCGACGAGTCGACTGCGCCGCGTGGCACGGCGACCCGGCTGGTCAAGTACGCACCGTTCATTGCGCCGGTGGATGACAGGAAACGGTGTTGACCGCCGCACTGCATGGTTCCCGTCGACTGCGTCAACCAGGGTTCGGCCGCTGCGATGTCCTCCGCAGCCAACGCGGCGACGATGTCGCGGATGAAGAGCACTCCAAAGGCACTGACCGCATTGGCTTGGCGCCAGGTAAACCACCGTCGGCGCGACACCCACCCGTTCTCACAGCCCGCCAGGTCGACCACCGGCACCGGCTGCCGCAGGCCGTCACGAAATCCGGCCCGCAGCTGCGCCCACAGCCATTCGATCTGGTTGATGTCGCCCCATGGCCGCCGCATCACTGCTCCTGTCCGCGGACCCTCCGGGCGAACCGGGACGCGAACGTGTACTGCAGGTCGTCGGGGTTGATCGACGAGGCTTGTTCCACCACGCGGTCATCGGCAACCAGGAACACCATCCGATCGACCGCCACCTCATCGGCGGGCACCGGGACGAAGACCTGCCAACCACCGGGAATGCGGGTCGCAACCAGCTGATCAAGGGGATAGCCGTGGGTGCTGATCTCACGCGACCGGCAATAGTCCACAACCAGCTTTAGGGCGGTCGTTTGGTCGATCGGAGGGTAGGGGGGCAATAGTGCACCGGCGGCGTCGAGTTGCGCCAGCGCCTCGGCGACATCGAAGGTCTGCGGAATCCCGTCGATGAACATTCGGCTCAGGTGAGTGTCGGAGACAATGCCCGCTTCGGCAGCGCGAATCAGGCGAAACGCCGAACGCGCATTGCGGTCCGTCAATTCGATACCTAGGCGTTTCAATACTTCGGCCACCAGGTCGGCCGTGCTGTCTTCGGTCCACACGCCAGGGACACTCGGCGTTATCTCCTCCTCCGGACGCCACGGCGAGTCGCCTCGCTTGAGGGCAGCGGCCTCCGCGAGCTCGGCCCGATACCAGTGGTCGCCATCCCACCAGTAGCAGAACGACAACAGCCCCTGCCCGGCGCGCGGGTCCAGATACAAGTTGTGCACCCAACTCGGGGCGCCCCGATACAGGTCGGGCCAGGCGATGGCGCCCTTATAGGCGGCGGACAGCAGCCGCGAATCGTGGCGCCCGCCGGATAACACGGCCCGGTTGTCGGGCAGGCGGGCCAGGGCACAGCCGCCGTTGTCACCGGCGTGGAATTGGAAGGCGGGATCGCATCGCGGCCCCAGCTGCAGGTTTCCGCCACGACACACCGCGGCTAGCACCGCGATGCGCGCCCAGAGTTGCGGTAGGGGCGGGATTTCGTCGTCGGCAATCCGGACATCCCCGGCTCCAACCGCCGTGTTGCTGCGCGCGGTGGCGGCGCTGCGCAGCTGTTGGCCCTCATTGCCCATGTACGCCAATAACCAGAGCGGGGCATCTGGGCGGGGGTACTGCTCGAAGTCTTGCAAGTACGCGTCGCTGGAAAGCAGCTGATCGGCGGGCAACTCGGTGTCGCCGTAGTCGAACCCCACGCGCAGCGTGCCGCTGTTATCGCAATCGAACAGCAGCCGCAGCCAAGGCCCTTGCGGACCGACGGTAACGCGGCGATGGGTGCGGATTGGCGCGATGATGCTTGACTCGACCGGTACCGCGACATCACCGCGAGGAGTCTCCGCTACTACCTGCGCGACTTCCTCGCCGCCAGCCATGCTGAAGGCGCCGTGCAGTCGGGTCCACCCGGCGGGAGCCACCCGCGCGAGGCTGTGCACCATCTGATCCACTAACTGACGAGGGTCCCCATCCGGGGCAGCATCGTCGATGCCTACCCCAGGGATTCCGCCTTCGACCAGGGCATCGGCGGCGAACCGTAGGGGGTCGTATCCGCCCGGATCAGTCACGCGGCTACCTCCTGCTGGTTCGGTCGGTGTGTCGTCGCTTGGGTAAGGCGCCGTTCTTCGCCACTCTAATGGCTGTGGTCAGCCTGCGACGATCAGAAGAATCGGGCGACGCCCGGTCAGCGCAGACGGCAGCAAGTTCCCGGCTTGCGGCGTCGCCGGCGCCCTAATATCGCGGGCCCGGTGTGGATCACAGCCTCGACATCGTCAACGCAGCAATGAGTTCTGGGATGTTTAGGCGAAAAGGTCGGTGCCCGTGTCGTGAGGCGGGGGTGGGTCGACGAATGGGTGTCGTTGACGAAATTCGGCGGATAATTGGCTGCTAACTTTCGATACCGGCGCCGCAGCAGGTGCGGAGCTGACCTGGTCGTCGTCGGCGACACAGTAGAGGATGTCGACTGGGTGGTTGGTGGTTAGCCGCCAGCCGTTGCGCAGCCGTTCGGGAGTGAGACCGTCGGCCGGGTAGGCCGGGTCGTGCGCGGCCAGAAAGTCGCGGATGGTGGCCAGGGCCTGGGCGGGCGGCAGATACGGGCTGTCAGCCGGTGAGGGGAAGTAGAAAATTTCGTCGGCGGTGGGCGCGGGGTAGCCGGCGCCGCTGAGGTCACGCACCGGCACCAAACGGCCCGACACCAGGTGATACGGAACGATCGCCATGGTGACCTGTGCAGCCTCCGCGATATCGATCGTCGCCAATATTTCACCCATACCGAGTACCTCTGCATTCGGGAAATGCCCCCACTCGTTGAATGTCGGGGACGGTGCTTCCTGCACCGTGCGTTTCACCCGGCGCCCCCCGCCGATGCTGACCCGCAACCGTGGGCCATCGATCCGCTCGATCGAAAACGGTGCGCCCTTGTACCGACACGTAGTGATCACCCGATAGAACGCCTCGACCTCGGATGCTGCCACCGTCTTGTAAGCGATCGTTTGCACGAAAGCATTACGGGCGTCCTTGGGTTCGAACCCTTTCGGGATCCCCTGCCCCGGCGACACCAACAGGTCGATTCGCGGAGCATCGTCGTAGCAGCGGAACACCCGCCCCTGATACACGCAGTAATAGTCGCGGGGGAGTAGCTGGGTTCCGTCTAGCCGCAGCGGCCGATCCGGTGAAGGAACGCTCGGGGTGCCGAACACCTCGTCGGCAACCGCGCTGGCTTCGGCCGCGCTCACCGGCGGTGCCGAAAAACCCCGTTCACGCAGATACGCGAGGAACTCAGCGCCCGGACTGAGGTTGTAGTGGCGCACAAAGTAGCTGACCGCATCATCCCAACGCCACACCCCATCGGTGCGTTGCGTCAACGGCACCCGCGCCGTCGGGTCATCCGACCACGGGTCGCCGATCCGTGCGGTGGTACGCGCCACGACCGCGCCACCATCGAGATAGTTAGCAACGCGCACCGCATCCTGAGTCGACAACCGCGGCAACGACTCATCCGGCGCAACCCCCAATTCACTGTCCGGATCCGCTCGCCACACCGACACAACCCTTGTCGTCACCACACCACCTTTACCGGAATAAGCCCCGGCTCATAACAATCCTCGCGGATACAGCGACTCTTCGATTCTGGGCCACCCAAGACATCCATTGATTTCTTCCGGCGTAGAGCCAATGTGGTTACCGATACGGATTCTGCAGCGTTGCCTAGACGCCAGCGCGGTGTGTGTGACCACGCAAAAGAACTTGTCACCGTTTGTACACCGGGGGTTTCCAGGAACGGATGCCGTCTTTGGTGATTTCCGACGGCATTCGCAAACCGCCTTCCCGGTCGGCGTATTTGCGGGGTAGTACGGCGAGGTCCACGTCATCGACACTCCGCCGTGGGGTTGGCGGTTGACGGTAACGTGGTACGCGTACTTCTTGTTCTTATCTGTCCACGCGTCGACACTGCGATCGTCACGCTGAAATTCCTCGTACCGGTAGGTCCAGTCCCACCCGTCGAAGAGACGCTTGAACGCATCGAAGATCTGATCGTTAGCGCCTTCCGGGTACCCCCACACCCAATACCTTGATTGGAAATTCCATGCGCCTTTCGGGCCCACCGGCCCGCTCGAACAACTCAAGGGTGGCAAGCCGGGTGCTTGGAACCCGATCACCAAACCGTCGGGCATGCGCTTGAGGATCTCGACGGTGTAGAACACGATGCCGTCGCGCACCGCGGACTCTGTGAGTTCCGGACTGACCAACTCGGGTGCCTTAGCGTCGAACGCGGCCTGCTGCTTGTGATCCCACAACAGGTGCAGCTGGGCCTGTACATCAGAGACGTCCTCGGCGGCGACCGGTTGCCACAATGCCGGATCGTTTAACGCGGGTGTTGCCGTATAGGGCATCGGCTCCCACCGACTTGACGACACCGCATACCCTTCCACCGCCTTTCCGTCGGTGGAGCGGATGAGAAGTTTCGGCTCCTCCTCGGTTTCGGGCACCGTCAGCCAGTATCCTGGCCCGACCTGTCCGGCGGTGAGCATGCCTTCGCTCAACCGTGCGTCAAGGTCATCGTAGGAAAGCAGCAGCACTCTGCTGAACTCTTTGCCCGTGGGGGCCATATCGGCGTGCACGGTCGGATCTGACCGGACGCTGAACCGTCGCACGGACTGCCTCACGGCGTCGGTAGACAGCCCATTGCAACGCGCAATGTAGCCGACGACTTCGTCCGAAGCCTCGCCGTGGATCAGCCGCGAGTCCATGCCCTCCGATTGCCAGCTCTGCGCTAGTCGTGTGACACCGGTCTTCATCCGCAGAAAATCACCAATGCGAGCGATTATGTATTTGCCCGCGTCGTCACTGCGCGAGAAGATCGCCTCGACCACCGTGGACGGAATCGCTTGGCGTTCGGCCGTGACCCACGACACCACATAACCAGCGGGTGCCTTGTAGAGGAGATATCCGGCCCAGTCCGGGCGGGCGTAGCCACCGCAAAACCACAACCTATCCCCGGTGACCTCGGGTGGACGCCATTCCTGCTTTCCAGCTACGTCCGACCACCGCTGCCGCCAGTCGTTGTACCGAGCGACCAACTCCTGACCCGGCGCACCGACAACATCGATCTCCGTCAGTTCGGCTGCACTCTCAGCATTCTCGGCATCGATTCTTGCGCCAAGCTCGCGCCCTTCACGCAGCCAGCGAGCGCGCGCCTCACCAAAGAACTCCTTCTCGGCCTTCTTATCCTCATAAGACCAAGGGTCGGCCTCATATACATCTAGGTGGGGATGGAGCGCCAAGAACTGCTTCGACAACTCCTGCTCTTCGAGGTTGTGTCGGCGCATCAGCGCGATGTCCCGCGGATCGACTAGCGCCATGTTACTCTCAATTCCCTTGATCGCTACAGTTGCTTAACGCCGTACCAGCTGTTACCGAGCATAATTCGCTCACCCAGGTCCGGATAGTCGACGGTTTCGAGCACCGCGATCTCTTTCGGCGTCGGGAGCTCGCGATAAGGCCGGAGCTGTCCGCTCTCGTCCACTAGTCGTCCGCGCATCTCGGTGAGGAGGCGCCGCGCCTCGGCGGAGTCGATCTGGTTAAGTACCGTGTCCATCCGTTGCACAATGTTGCCCACCGAGGATTTCAGCCTCGCCGGGTCCGGATCCCACCGGAAGTCTTGTCGTGCCCACACCAAGCCGCCATCCTCCAGGGCGGCATGTACCTCGATTCGGTCTGCGCCCGCCCGCCGGTAGTAGTCCTCGAGCCGAGGCGCGAATGCCGAGGCGAACCCGTTGCCTTTCGCGTGGTCCTCCAGGATCATCGCATTGTTCTTCACCACAATTTTCCCGTTGGGATCGCGGGTAAACTCCCGCTCGATCACACCGACTGGCTCGCCATCCAAATGGATGACCCCTTCGATAACCGGCGAACGCACCTCGTGGAACTCGACGACGAACGCATATCCCTTATGCGTGTGTACTACCCCGGACAGGTCATCGGCTAGTTGCCGCAGGCCTGCGTCGTCACCGTGAGCCAACCCGTCGACGACATCCGACAACGGTTCCGCGAACCGTGGTTCCAGCTCGCGCCGCTCGTAGGGGGTGGCCCTGTACGCGCCCTGGTCTTCGGTGAATCCGCCTGCGTCCCTGCTTTGTGACGCTTCAAACTCCGAAGACGTGTGCATGCTCTCGTCGAGTCGGGCTTCGATGCGATCGCCGCCGCTGTCCGAATGCCTGGCCGGCGAGGGGTCCGCCGCGATGATGCGGGCCATGTGCTGCAACGCCTTGCTGTCGCGGTCGAAGTAGGCGTTGTGCGGGTCGCGGTGCTGCTCAGTGTCGACGTCCCAGACCTGCCCGCCGAAGGCCGGGCGGTGCGGCATAAGCCCGTGCCCGACCCCCAACCGGTCCAGGCCCAGTCGCCGCGCCAGATCCACAGCACGGATCGGGTCGTCGGTGCGGGTCATAGTGTGCACTGGGGCCTGCCCAGCCACTAAAGGTTCGCCCTTGAGCATCAGCCCCGACACGTCGGCGACCCTCAAGCCCGGGCTGCCCAAGTTGATCAGGCCATCGGCATTGAGCCCGTATCCGCCCTTGGCGGCCTCACCGACCAGGACTGTGCCATACGAATGCCCCGCCACCCACAGTTTGTTCTCTGCGACAAGATTCGTGAGTTGAAGCCGGTCACAGTGATTGCGCAACGCCGCGGCACCCTCACGCGCGAACCGGGGGTTCCGCGCGCCGGTGGCGGGATTCACCAAGCTCTGGGGGGCGTGATAGTTCTGATAGTCCACGACCGCCACATGATCATGGCCAAGACGAGCAACCAGGGTGTCGTGTATCCGAAGGCTGACCTCCATGTAACCCGGCTTCTCGAAACGTTCCTTAAGTCCGAACCAGTTTTTGAAGCCGGGGCGTTCCGGATAGGGGTTGAGGGTGTCATGGTCGGTGAAGGTGCCCGGGGCGAAGACCACCGTATGGCTGGCGGTATCAGGATTGCCCACCGCGGTGATGCTTCGGCCGTCGTGTTCGAACCCGAGCAGGTACCGGGGCGGCTCATTGTGGCGGGGCGCCACGGCGTCAATCACATCTTTGTAGCACTGCAGACGATTCCAGTCCTCCGGGGTCGCGAACTGCTTCCACTGATCCGGGCCCATGGAGGGGTCGGCGCCGTTGATCTTGGCGCGCATACGGATGTCGTCGATCAGGTTGTCGTGCAGATTGTGCGCGGCTTGGCGGGCGTAGTGATCGCACACGTCCACCGGTAGTGCGGCATGTTCACCGAACATGGGCTCGACGGTGTAGAGGTAACCACGTTCGTCGGCGGTCAGGTCGTCCCACAGGTCGCGCAGCGCCTGCCGCTCCTCGCGGCTGAGATCCGAACCGTCGAAAAGCGGGTCATGCCCATCACCTCGGTGCGGCATGCCCAGCTGATCCGACCGGTGCGTGTGGTCGGGATGAGGCTGTTCCAAATCGACTGGCTCCGCGAGGTTTTGACGGAATTCGTCGATCAACGTGCGGATCCGGTCGAGACGTCGCTCACCGGAATGGTCGGTCTGGGCGCGCCCCTCGCAGGACTCTACCGCGGAAACGGACTCAGCGTGGTCGGCGTGGCGCGCGGGATCCGCCCCTCCCCGCGCCGTTGCGGCCTGGCCATCGGCCGCATCCGCGTGTTCCCGTGCCGCGTGGTTCTGGAGAAAATCCTTGATATCCGGGCGCGGAGTGTTGTGCGGGTCACGCAGGTGCGCATCGGCCGCTTTAGCCCAGTCCCGGATCGCCCGTTCGTGCGCCGGGTGTTGACGCACCATGTCGTCCACAACGGAGCCGAACTCGGGCGGGCCGTGGCCCTCGGCGGGCAGATCTTCCGGTGTGAATCGGTGCCATCGCCCGTCGGGGGGAATGCGTGGCGTCAGTTCGCCGTTGGGGCCGCGCTCAAAGCCGGTCACCACCGGTTCACGGCCATCGGGGAATGTCCAGACCGGACGGTCGGGGGCACTGACCGGCACCCCCAGTTCGCGGGCCAACTCGGCGGCGAACGGCTGGCTGCCGCGACCGGTGTCACACGACAGCAACCGGATCGGAGACCGCCCATCCCAGCCGGTGCTGTTGCGGATCACCTCAGCGAACCCGCGCGCCCCCATCCGGTGCTCGGCGCCGGCACCGTCCCACACCAAAACCCCGCGCGCATCACCGTGCACATCGATGGTGAACTCACCAGCGACCGGGCGGACATCCCCGGCAGCCGAGCGCATGGTGGTGTCTGCCGGGTCGAAGAACGCCGCCCCAGCCTCGGTGGCGAACACCGAACCCTCGAATACCCGCGCCGCAGCTGCGGGGTCCACAGCCTCCCCTATCGGAGGACCGGTACCGGGCGGTTCGCCATCGGAATCCCAGCCCCGATGCACCGGGGCCCCCGAACCGTCCGGCGGATCCGGATGCGGCCCGTGCTGCGGCGAATCCGGGAACACCCACTCCCCGCCTTTGTGGGCAGGCCAGCCGTCAACCACGTGATCGTCGGGCTCTTTAGCCGACACCCAGGTGTCTTTGCTCTCGAGCCGCGCCACGAGATGCCGCGAGCCGTCCGAATCGACCCGAATCAACACCGCCCCCGGCTTCCACCGCCCGTCTTTCAGCTGATACTCGGGATTGAGGCCATGCCCGTCGCCGGTGTACCCGGTGCCTGTATGTGGCGGCGCCCCGGAGTCAAGATCCATCGTGTGTGGGTCAACGATGCCAAGGTGCTCGGTGACTCGCCCATTCGGCACATAGAAGTCGCCGGCGGCCAACTGCCCCTCGATGACATAGACGTGATCGGTGGTGGTAAACACCTCGTACGGTGACCACTCGCCGTAGTCCAGCCGCAACCCGCGCAACATCTCCGGCGGCGTCCGCAGGTTAGCGGCATCCGAGGCTACCGACACACACCCAGATGCAGCGTCGGCTTTGTACCGCCCACCGCCGCCGTACTCGGAACCGGGATTGGCGACCTGCTCGAGAATGGTTTCGACCGCCGGTTTGCCGACCACCTTGCGGATCACTTCCCCGGGACTAGGATGGGGATGAGCCATCCGCGCCTCATACACCATCCGCAGCTGCTCGGTACTGAACTCGCCGGCCAACCCATCGCGGCCCACCACCGCGGCCCGTTCGTTGATCGCCATGAGGTCATCCAGGCTGAACCCATGACGCTCCAACACCGGCAGGACTGCCTCGATCGGATCCGGCCGCGCAGGCGTCGAATCGCCAGGACCGGCCGGTTGTCCCGCTGGCAGCTGACCGGGGTCACCGTCATGATCGCTGGGCAGCCTGTCACCGATCACTGCCTTGTCCGTGTGCAGCCCCTGTTCGGGTGAGAGCGGCCGTGCGGGTGTTCCGTCTGGTTCGAAAACCGCGACTTGTCTGCGGGCGACCAAGTCGGTGTCGGGGAGCCACGGTGTTGGCGTGCGCCCGTTGCCGTCATAGACGTACAAGGACCCCGAGCCGTGCGGTGCATGCGGGTTGGGTTCCACCACATACAGATGCGATCCGGGATGCCCGCCGTGTAGGGCCGCGGGATGGTAGGTGTCGACGACGAACACGCTTTTGCCGTCGCGGACCGCCGCTTCGATGGCGGCGGCATCGCCTTCGCGCAACCGGGTGCCCAACGCGTGCTCCAGATCGTCTTGGCGCACACCTCGGCCGTCGTGCAATTCGTCCCCGATCTGCCTGATCGGGGAGTCGGGGTGGCGTTCGACGAAGCCTTCGATGCCCTGCCGAACACATTCGCGCGGGCCGGGATAACCTGTCGCGGGTTCGGCGGGCCGGGCCCGCGCGGGGTCACCGACGAAGCGATGGTCCGGGTCATGCCGGCCGAGTTCGAGGGTGAGCTTGTCGATATCGCCGGCGAAAATGTGGCTCAGGTTGTCCAGGGATTCGGTGACGCGCACATGCGGGTCATCGCGCAGCAGAACGGGTTTGCCGTCTGGACCGATGGCCTCGGAGGCAAACATGTTGGTGTGTGAACCCAGCCCCTTGGTGAGTTCGTGCGCGGCGTATTCCGCGCGGATACGCACCCCGCCGAAATCCGGCGATGCCGGGTCGCGGCCTAGCCCGAACCGGCCGAAGATCTGAGCCGCTCCGGGCTCGCGACCAAACCCGAACCGGCCCAACAAAGGATGGCCGGCAAGCTGGGAACTGCCGACCTTCGTCACCATATCCCCGCTGGAGGACGCGACATACACCCGATCGTCGACATGGAATTCGCTGGCATGCGCCACCGGCCCGGCACCGGGCGAACCCATCAGGGTTATCGAGTGGACGTAGCCACCGAGCCGGCCTCCAGCACCGGCGTACGCGGTGGTGGTCGACCCATACGAATGGCCGAACAGCTTAATTTCTGGCGGGTGGGTCCCGAAGCTAGCGTGCAGGGCCGCGACATCGTGGGCCAGCCGGTGACCGCCTGCCTCGGCGAAGGTCGGGTGAATGGTCTGGCCAAAGATGCCCCGCCCCGACGGGGCGTCATACCCGAGCCAGGCGAACGTCGCTCGCCGCGTGTCGGTCCCTTTGAGGCCCGCGCGCATGTGCAGGTTCTCCGCGGCGTTGACGATGCCGTCAAAGGAACGGATGTTGCTGGTGATACCCGGCGTGTAGACAGCGACCTGGTCGGCGCCACTTAGGTCACCGATGGCCATGACCACGCGCCCGTCCCCGCCGAACGCCAACGGATCGTAGGTCCACATGCGTCGCGGCGGGCTGCCTTCCGGTGGCTGATAGCGCTCTTGCCAGATCCGGTCCACCGAGCGGGTCTCCTGCGTGGAGGTGAAGACCGCGGCCAGCCTGCGCAATTTGGAATCCGAGCGTGCGGTGTCGGGCAGCTTGCCGTTGAAGTCGTCGCCTCGGATATCGGGGCGAGGGTTGTGCTCTGGATCCCGGAAATGGTCGTCCATCTGTTTGGCCCAGTCCCGGATTGCCTCGGCTTGCGCCGGGTGGCGCTCGGCGAAATGTTCCACCAGGTTGTGATCCACCAGCGTGGTGCGGACGTCCGGAGGCATGCCATCAAGGTGGGCCAATTCGCTGTGGTGTCCGGCGCGGGTCTCATGAGCGATGATCGCTTCACGCATCGCCGGATCGAGGGCATTCCACCGCTGCAGCACCTGGCTGCCCTTCTGATGCACCGCGCCGGTATTGCCATCGGTGGGTTCGGTGCTGTGCTGTTTGAGGTCGTTGATCGCATGCGCAACGTCATCAGGACCGGGTGTGCGGTGCGGGCCCCACTCGGGTGCCGGACCGTGCGGTGGGCCCTCGTGATCGGCCGGCTGGACCTGCCCGTCGCCGGCATGCGGATCGGCTGTACGCGGAGGTGGCTCGTGGTGTGGTAGCGCTAGGTCGGTGCTGCCGGGTGGCCGGGGAACCGCGCCGAATATTGCCGCCTGTTGTCGTTGCAACTCGCGGACACGTTCGGGCGATGTGCCAACTTCGCGCTCCTCCGCGTATAGCGGGTGGGTGTTCATTTTCGCATCGAAGCTTGACGGCGTATGGAACTGCACTTCGAAAACGTGCCCGCTTACCGGATCGCGCCAGAAACTATTGATGCCCTGATACGCCGGATTACCGTCCTCCGTCTCAGAGCCCCATGAATTTTTGAATTTGACCGGCTCGTAACCATTCGCTAGCAGCTCATCCACCGCGTGATTCACATTCGAGGTATACGACTCCTCCGAAGACCGCACCGTGTAGCGGATGGCATCCTTCATGTCGGTCAGGTGCTCAGCGATACTCAGGTCTGGGTCCTCGCCGATCACCTCAGCCAGCTTCCGCTTGAACGAATCCTCGGTCTTGAGTCGATGATCGAGCCCCACCAACTCGGCTCGGTCGAGCCCGCCCGTGATCCGGCCCATCGCCTCGGTAATGCCTTCTTCAGCCCCCTTCGCACTCGCCAGGAACCGATTAGCCTCGGCATTCGCGGCTGCGTCAAGCGACGCGCCCTGGTCGTTACGCCAACCCCCGTCCACGACAGGCTCCGCCGTTGGCCCAACATCCTCACCAGCCGCGTGACCGTCACGGGCGTCTGGCAACTCGTCGGGCGGCCCACGCCAACCACCCATATCGTCGCGGAGCTCCGGTGAAGTCATGGATGCTTCAGGGGTGCTGGCAATATCGGTCTCAGGGCCGTTGCCACGGTTGGTGTCGGTGACGGGCTGGTCCGGCGAAGGCTTCCCGTTGTACGCGGCGGTTGGCTTGGCGGATCCCGCAACTGGCCGATCTCCCGCGACAGGTCGATCTCCGGCAGCAGGTCGATCTCCCGTAACAGGCCGATCTCCCGCGACAGGTCGACCCGATCCCGGATCCAGCCCGCTCGTCCCGAGGGCGGTCTGGCCCGAGGGCCCGCCCCCCGACTTTGCCTGATCCAGCGATCCGCCGACCTTCATATTACTGTGAGCATTCAGATCGGGCTGGGGGCCGCGTATCTCGGGTGTGCCGGCCAGATCGGGCTGGGGGCCGCGTATCTCGGGTGAGCCGGACAGACCGGTGGTGGCTGCTTCGGTCGCGGGGACAGACTCGCCGGTAACATTCACCGAGTCCGCTGGGACCTCCGCGCTCGCTGCATCGGGTAGCGACGCCATAGAACGCGCATCGACCAAGTCCGGGCCGTCTGCCGCCAGCGAGGCGTCCGCCGCAGGAGCTGCCTTCAACGGGGGCGACGGCGGAGGCGAGTCGTCCGGGCCTCGGGCGACTGGGGCGCTGGGTGGTTGCGCGGTTGGGCCACGACCGACCGACTCCGGTCGCGATGCCAGCTCCGGTGGTGGCGGCGTCGATAACCTCGCTCCGGTCGCGGCAGGCTGGCCCGACTGGGCGCCTTGACCGGCCAGATCGAAGTGACTAGCGCCGTCGTCGGCCGCGGATTCGGCGGGTGCGGCAATGCGCTGTGGCTGCGCGGCAGTTTCGTGCTCTACTTGCGGATGCTGTGTCGGTGGCGGATCTGTGAGGGCCTGCTGCCCATGGCTATCTGCTGGCCCCGACCCCTCCGGATAAACCTTCGTTGGCGGCCCGGCCGGCCCGGGGTCGGCGGCGCAGCGTTGTGGTCCGCAAGCCGCCCCATAAGATGCTCACTGGCAGCACCTCCGGCGCCAAATATCCCGGCCACCCCCGCCGTCTGTAGCGGTTCCCATTTTTGGTAGGCAACGCCGTCTCCCGCGAGCATGCCAGCGTAGTTTGCTCCGAAATGAACTGCGAGTTGTTGTCCTACATTCGTGGCCTTAGGGGCCGCAAATCTTGAGATCGGGGAGGAGATTCCGCCCATGACCAACCCGGAAAGGCCCGCCCTCCCGGTCGAGGCCAGATCGAAGCCTTCCTTTTTCTTACCCGTTTGTGGGTCTATAACCCCGGCCTTTATCCACACGCCCTGACGTATGGCATCATTCCCGGCCATCATCCCGCCGGCGACCACAGCGCCCTTCGCGCTAGTCTTCAAGGCTTGCTTTATGGTGAGCTTTTCGATCTCTTTTTTGGCGACAGTCGTAGCTAATTTCTTCGTGATTATCCTTTTTACCGCTTGGCCAACCATCTTTTTGAGCACAGCCTGCAAAGCATACTTCGTTGCCCAAAGCGCGGGCCCTGAAAATACTGCTCCCAAGTTTAGGGCAGCGAGCGTCACATCTGTCCAGAACCTAATCTTTGTACTGCGAATTTCTTCGCCGACATGCTCCAGTCTATCTGCTAATAATTCAAAATTACTGATCATGCCATCGATATTGTCGAGCAAATCGATGAAGTACTGATCGAGGCCATCTCGATAGGCGCCGTCGATAAATCCGCTTAGAGACGTCGACTGCGCGCTCTCCGCGTGTTTCTTAATCTCTTTTAATTTATCGGCGAGGTCTTTCCATTCCTTCGCCTGGTCTTTGCACGCACCCGCATCGCCTTGGGGATAGTCTTCATCTGTAACAAGATGATTCCAAAGCCAGCTGAATACACTCATGCTCAACTACCCCGAACGGCACGCTGACGTGCACACGGCAGTCGCACGCAATGTTTCGCAGATCAGGGCTTTGTTGTCCGATTCCGCGCTTGTTCTACATACTGGTTCGCCGCGTTAGTAAGATTTGGCCCGACAGAATCAAGAGCTGGTTTCAGATTATTTTTCGCAATCCCCACAATGGTATCACGAACCTTAGTGAAACCGTCTTCGCCGCTGTTAAATGCCTTGGCGATTTTGTCGTCATGCCCCCACGGTTCGCCCTTGATACCGTCGGCTTTCTGCGCTATCGCGTCAAAGCTTGCGGCAACCTCGCTCCACAGGCCAGCCCCCGCACGGGCTCGGTCCTCGTTAAATTCAAAGGTGTCTAAACCCATCGCAGTCCCCTCGAAGCCATCACTGATGGGCTATTTTAGGGCATCAACGGGCGGTAGGCGTCACTAGTTTCCAGACCCGTGGGGTCCCCAGCCGAGTCAAGCGGACTCGGCCCACAGGTCCTGCCAGCGGTGGGGCGCGCTGACAGCACCGTGCCGCTCTCGGTCCTACGTGGCCACGATGGTTGTTGCAGGCACCCGATGGGGGCAGGGCCAAGTTCTCCCGGTCAATGCCGCCGGCGACGGCCAGGTTGCCGGTTGGCTGCCGCGACGGATCCCCTACTAGGCAGTTGCGGCACACCCCGCCACCGCCGGAGTCGTCGTGGGCTAAATCTAAAGCCGCTAGATCCATCGACGTGTGCCGAAATCCGTCTCGGCGGATCCGTTCGACGCGGTGCTCGCCGAGCGGATGCTCAACGTCGGCCTGGCTCGGTTAGAACTCCGTCGTGGCGTATTCAGGCCAGGTCCCCCGGTTCTGCCGGCTGCTCCACTCCGCTTGTGACATCGCCACGTTGGACAGCGGATCCCTCGGCTCGTGTCGATAGGTCCGCTTGTTGATCGTCAACGGATGTTCCTGGTTGAGTTCCGCCGGATTCGTCAGCGACACCGCCGTCATCTCGTAGTCGATGGTCGCGGAATCCTCCCGCGTCCGCTGGATCGTGATCCTCCACCGCGGGGGATAGATCTGTCGGCCGGCCGGAGGCGTCCCGTGGCGCCTCGCCGCCGTGTAGGTCTGTGCGACCCTGCTCGCCGGCCAACTCGGATACTGCGTCACGACCCCGGTCGTCGAGTCGATCACCAGTTTCGCCAACCCCACCCGCTTGCTCAGCGTGTTCTGCTCCGCGCCCAGGATCGGTGAACAGACCCAGCCCATCGCGAACGGGGTCACCCGAAAGCGGCGGTTCGGGCTGATCTGCGCCAGGTAGGCCAGCGCTTGTTCCGGTGTGTCCAGCTCCGGCATGGTCGGCTCCTTGTTGAGGTGCGAAATGATCGGCTGTGGTCGGGATGAACTGCAATGCCGCGGATTCATCGACCATCCACGCCGGCGGATGATCCAACGTCGAGCCGTCGTGCGGGTCCCACCACACCGGACCGGCGGCGTCGAACGGGTAGACGACACAGCTGGCGTGCGCACCGTCGAGCACGGGTAACCCATCCGCGTCGAACAGCACCGCACCGGTGATCGGATCGCGGGCGTGCCAGTCGGTGAGCACGTAGGCCGCTGCACCGGGGCCCAGGTCGCCGATCTGCTGGTGCAGCGCGGCGAACTGTTCGGGAATAGGCAGCCCGTCGTAGTGGTGCAGCTCGCCAAGCCAATCCCTGGCCCGCGCCACCCCGTGTGCTTCGCCGTCGCTGTCGATGCTGCCGTCGGGTAGCTGGTCCAGATGCCGCGGCACCGCCACCGTCGGCTGACCGTAGAACGACGCCAACCCGCACAAGGCGGTGTCGTTGGAGTTGTTGTCGCGGCCGGGGATTGCGGGTCCGCCGCCGTTGATGAGCGCGCCGTAGGGGTTGGTGCGGGGGTCAGCACCGACTTGGTAGCCGCCGGCGGGCCTGCTTAAAGCCTCTTCGAGCGCCCGCTGGTAGGCCAGTGTCTCGAGATGCGCCAGCTGATGCGGCCCGTAGCGGCGACGGTTCGCGGGATTCTCAAAGCTCCACGCCTCCGAGAAGGGCCCGTCACCGTCGGGCCCGGACGGTGGGACGTCGTTAGTCTGGTCCCGGCCGGTCGGTGCCGCCGGGTCACGCTCGTGGGCGTCCGGCGCCGGGTCGGCGATTCTGGTCTTCGCAGTCAGCCCCGCCGCCCGGGTGTGTTCGCCGCCAGCTGGCCCGGACCCGATGCCCGGC
>PPEA01000654.1 GCA_002967005.1 Mycobacterium talmoniae | reverse complement strand
GCCGGGGCGCCGGCGGCGGAGGACATTTGCGGCCCAATCAGCTCGCTGCGCTCGCGGGCCGCAAATCCGCCGGCACCCCCTGCGGACTCTTCGGGGTTGACCGCGCCACCCCGCCGGTCCCACCGCACCACACGCCAACCGGCGCAACAAACCCACAACCACAAGGAGGGGACCACACCGTCATGAAGAAGACCGTTATCACCAGAGCCGAGTTCGCGCCAACACCCGCGGTGGTCGCCCACACTTACGTGCGGCTGCGCGGCGCCCAGCGTGGTGACGTGACCGTGTACCACGCCCGCACAGACGTGGCGCGCGTCACGCTCGCCTGGGGTGGAGTCTTAATGACCTTTCTGAGTGCGCAAGCCGCGCAAGGTGTCCTCGAAGGGATCGCCGCCGCACGGCACACACTGATCTATGTGCCCGTCGATATCGGTCCCGCACACCAGGACCCCTACGATCAGCCCACCATCGCCGTCGACTGGGCTCGCAGGCCGGGCTACGCCGTCATGCCCCGCACCGCCGTCACTCCGGACAAGCGGACCACCGTGAAATGGACCGACGTCTACATGGGACCGCTGACATTCCAGATCCTGGACCGGGCCGCGTTCGACGGCGCCCTCGAGGTGCTGCGACTTGCGCACCGCACGACGGTCGCGGTGTGCCTGGACGGTCACCGTCACCGGGCAGATCCGACCCGCGACGACTACCGCCCGCCGCAGCAGTAATCCACAAGCCGAGCGCGAGGGAGTGCACTTGTCCACAGACTTGATGCAGTCCCTCGCGCTCAGCTTGGGTTTGCGTCATGCTCGCCGCATGAGCATATGGACCGTCACGACCTCCGGTGTACATCAACCGCGCACGCTCATGGGCATGTGCGCCGGCCACGCTGAGGCCCGGCGTCAAATGGTCATCGCCACCGGCTCATTGATTGAGCGCGGTGGCGATGACCATCCTCGGTATGAGTTGTCAGTAGACGGTGAGGTTGCGGCGATCATTCACACCGGTGACGACGAATCCGGCTTACCCGATCACCGTTGCGCGGCCGGCATGCTTGCACAGCTTGATCATGTCGTGAACCCATATGTCCAGTAGCTGGATCCCCTTGCCCGTCACTGGTTGCGTTCGGATCCCGCTTGGCTTATTCCGTCGCAGCAACGGCCGCGGTGCTCGAACTCGAAGCCCCGTCCACTACCGGTGCCCCAGTCCCGTTTCCGTTCTTGCTGTCGCCGTTGCGCGGCGCTTGCCGCCGAGGCCGCCCGCGCCGCGCCGTCTTCGTCTTGCTGGCAGACGGCAGACGGAACGTGAACGTTGCCGGATCCCGTAAACCCAGCTCCGTCAGCTTCGCTTTCACGCTCGGTCGCTGGATCGCCTCACCGTAAGCGTCCACAAGTTCCTGATAGGAACGCACGAGTTCGGTTTGCAGCTCTTCGAACTTCGCGTGAAGCTCACCCACCCGCATCACCTGCTGGGTGTCGGCTTCAGCCTCCTTCAGGAAGGACTGCAGGATCTCGTCGCGGGTCAGGGTCGGAGTCAAAGTATCGGTCATGGGCGGCATCATCACATCTTCAATTTTCTACCGCCACAACCAATCACCCTCGCCCCGTTCGCCCCTCTCCGTCGCCCTCAGCTCCATTTCTGCCCCCTCCACGCGCCCGCCTGTCGCTGCCCGCCTATGCCCCCGCCTCCTGTTATTCTGTACCTGCTCAACGCCATAGGACAGTAGCACAAAAGTGCTAACCGCCTGGTTGCGCTGGTCAGCGCGGTGACGGCGGGGAGCTGGCCGGTTTGGTCAGCCGATGCGAGGGAGGGGTTACCGGTGATTCGGATAGCCGCGATGGGGGCCTGGTCGGTGCGGTACTACGAATCCACAGCGGTGCGCGGTAATGAGCATGCCGGCGGGTTGAGCGAGTACTACAGCGAGCGCGACACCCGAGCACCGATCGTGTTGGTGGCGGGGGACCGGCAGTTCGCCGAAGAGAAGATGGGCGTGCGCCACGGTGAGAGCATCAGTCAGGAAGCGGTGACCCGCTGGTTTGAAGAAGGCGTGTCGCCGGCCGGGCCGGGCGTCGGCAAGGCGCGGCCGGGAACGTGCGGCTGGGACGTGCTGGTTGCGGTGCCGAAAAGTGTGTCGATGCAAGCCGCGTTGGCGCCGGATCGGGCGCACGCCGAGGCAATCATGAACTGCGTCATGGGTGCGACCGAGGAGTCGCTGGGTCACTACATGTACCCGCACGCCGGCTACACCAGGGTCACCAACCCGGACGATCCTCGGAAGAAGGATCTGCAACGGCTGCCGGCGTTGCCGTTCATCGCCTACTTTCATCACACCGCGCGGCCGGCCCCGGATGGCACCTGTGATCCGCACATGCACATTCACTGCCTGCTGCCGGGCAAGATCGCCCGGGCCGACGGGCGGATGGTCACCATCGACTCTGAGTCCATGTATCACGAAGCCAAAGCCGCGGGCATGATTTTCCAGAAGTCGCTGCGGGACCGGTTATCGGCGGCGCTGGGGATCGAGTGGGATGAGGTCGATCCGCACACCGGTATCGCCGAAATCAAAGGCTACGACCGAGACACCATCAAGGCGTGGTCGCGGCGGTCCTCGGCGGTCATGGAGTGGGCGCAAGAAAACCTCAGCGAATACGCGCGCGCACAGCTCGACGACGAGCGCACCGAGGGCGAAGAACAAGACCGGCGCTGGGCCAAAGGCGAGCGGGAATGGCTCGACGTCGCACAGAAGGCCACCCGCCAAAAGAAACTCGAAACGCTGCACTACGACGAGCTACGGGAGCGGTGGCAAAACGACCCGCGCGCACAGGACATCGACACCGAAGCATTCATCGGTGCTGTCGCGGCGGCCGCCGCCAAAGAAGGACCCGGCCGGCGCCGGAGCCGGCCAAGGTGTTCGAGTTGTTAGGCACCGTCAAAAATGCGTGGACACGCGCTGATGTCGTCGAGGCCGTCACCGGTCTGTGGGGGCCAGGGCGCGGGGTAGAGGTCGCATCGGTTGCCGACATTGAAGACGTCGTTGACCAGGTCCTCGAGGTCGGGTGCTTCCAGATCGTCGAGGACGGAAAAACTTGGCACCGCGAAGGACACATGCGCTACACCGACGCCATCACGCTCACCCGTGAAGCCGAGGTGTTGGAGATGTGCGGAGTCAAATCCCGCAGCTTCGAAATCCCCGTGCGGGAAGAATGGTTTGCGGCCAAAGGGTTGCGCTCTAGCGCGGCCAAGGCGATGACCGAGCTCGCCGTGTCGAAGCGATTCATCAACGTCCTCGAAGCCCCCGCAGGCTCGGGCAAGACCACCAGCCTCAAAGCACTGCGGGAGCGCGCAGAGGCCCAACACCGGCGCGTCGTGCTGTTGTCCTCGGCGCGCAAGGCCCTCAACGAAGCGCGCAAGGCAGAAGCCGCGTCCGAGTTCTACACCATGGCGTCCACACGCAAACGGATCGCCGAGGACCGCCTTGACTGGGACTCCAAAACGCTCGTTGTGGTCGACGAGGCTGCCATGACGGGCGACCGTGACCTGTACGAGGTGTTCAAAGCCGCCGCGGCCGCGCACTGCAAAGTCATACTCGTCGGCGACTCCCGCCAGCTGCAGCCCGTGCGCGCAGCAGGCGGGCTATTCCGTGACCTGTCCGAGCAGCTGCCGTGGACCCAGTCATTCGACTACGTGTGGCGGCAAAAGGACCCCGAAGAAAAAGCCATGACCTTGATGATGCGCGAAGCGCAAACCGAATCCGAGATCCGCAAAGTCGCTCACTGGTACGCCCAGCACGGCCGGCTCCGTGCAGGCGACGCGGTCTCGATGGGCGACGAAGTGGTGCGCGACTACTTCGACTACGTCGCCGAAGGCGCGACGTCCTCGTCATCGCCGACAAGTGGGCACTCGCGGACCCACTGAACCTGCGCATCCAACGCATCACCAACATCGCGTTCGAAAACCAACTCGGCCACCCGCTGGCCGGTGTGCCGATCGCACGCGACCAACAAGCCCGCTACGGCGACATCATCATGACCACCGAAAACAACTGGGACATCGAAGTCACCGCCGACCCGGACGTGACCTCCATCGACGGCGCCCCAGCCATCGTCACCAACGCCGACCGCTGGCAAGTGCTCGGCGTACACGAACACGACGGGACGATCGAAGTCCAACGCATCGGCGACCGCGCACGCGCCGTGCTGCCGGCCGACTACGCCCAACGCAGTGCCGTGCTCGGCTACGTCGGCACCATGCACTCCGCCCAGGGCGCCAACGCCGAAATCGGGCTGCCGATCGGTGACCCCGACACCATGACCAAATCCATGGCCTACCCCGGTATGACCCGAGGCAGCGACATGAACCGGCTCTACATGGCAGTCAAAATCGCCGGCGAAGACGAACACCACCACGCCCACACCGACGTCGAAACCGAACCGCGCATCTACGACCGCAACGAAGCCCAAGCAATGTTCATGTCGATCCTCAAACGCGACGACCGCGAACAAACCGCGCTCGCACAAGCCGAAGAAGCCCTCAACCAGCTCGCGATCGGGGAACCGCACGACAACCACCGGGACGCCTTCGGCGGCATCAACCCCTACGTCGCCCAACTCGTCCACACCCGTGCCGGCCGCCGCGAACAGTGGGTACACGAATACATCAGCGAGCAGCAGGCCCGCCAGGACTGGGAGCGCAGCTCCGAGCGCATCCAGCAGCGAGCCCAGGAACGCGCCACCGACCGCGAACGCGAGCATGAACGCAGCATCGACGACCACGACGACGGCCGAGAAATCAGCTAGGCGCACACTGTCGATCGCCGCGGAAGACCCAGCTCACCCGTTGTGTAACAGGAATAACATCCTGAATGTTATTCCTGTTACAGTACGGGTATGGAGAATACTGCTTGGTTCGCCGACTTCATCCGTGAGAGCCGGGCGCGGCGCGGATGGAGCCAACAACAAGTCGATGACGCCGGCGGCCCATACCGCCAGCTACAGGCGTCGATTGAAAACCAGGACCGCGACGACATTCCTGACGGCGCCCTGCTGATGTTCGAGCGGGCATACGGCTGGCCGCCCGGCTATGCAACAGCCCTTGCCGAGCTTGGCGAATACCATCAGCACGGCGAAATCAACGAGTCACTGCGGGGCGACGAGCGTGACGCCGCAGCGCTAACCGACCCTTACAGCGATGAAGCACCACAGAAGGTCTGGAAAACCTTCTCCGGCCTCTATCAGAAACCTGACCCAGATGTTTCGGGAAACTTTTCGGCGCTCTTCCAGGCGCCTTACATAGGTTTCGACGCCACTTCCGGTGAGCCGGTCTACCTTGAAGGCCCGTTGCTGACCAACGTGCCGTTTCAATATCTGCATCCGATGATCCTGCCTCGCCACGGTGCGGCGGTCATTGACACTAACGTGCTGGACTCTTCATCCACAGGTGCCCTGACCAACTACTACATCCCCGGCGTGCTGCGTGAAAGCGTTGCGCAAGAACCGATGCCGGTCTACCGGGTGGCAACGACCGACCCCGCGAACCGCGGTACGGCAATCACCGTGGATCCGCTGTCGGGCATCACCCGACTGAGCGAAGCCAAAAACCTGGTTGCCGCGTTACGTGATGTCTATCCGCACGTCGCTACGTCAACCGTGCGGGCCGCGTTCACCTTTCTGGTGATCGCCGCATTCGGCCACGAACTGACCGCGGACAGCCACAACGACCTCAGACGTTGCGAAGACCCTCTGGTCACGATCACTGAACTCAAACGTTGCACCGCGGGGACCGCGGACGGGCAATTTACTGAGAAGTTTGCGCAGTTCTGGCAGAACTTCTACGACCCAGCCAAAGCGGGACCGGAACTCGCCCAACCTGACTACCGTGCCTGCGACCTTCTGGCCGGACTACTCGCTGCACGCGACGAGCTGCTCGAGGTTCAAATCGCCAGCACGCCGTTTTACAAAGTCGTGCCGACGCTTCGGCCAGACACGATCATGTCCCACACTGCCGCACCTTCCCTTGTCTTCTACGACAGCTGCGTGGTCCCGGAGCTGCCTGTCGCCCTATCGCACGCATGGCCACCCGGCCCTTTGACGTTTTATCAGACCGAACTAGGGCCACCGCCCCGGCCAGCCTTGTGGCGTCACTACTCAATGCAATCGTCCGTGGGCATCACCACCGCCGACGATCGCGACGTCATCGCTCAGCACACACCTCTTCGTCTGGGGACTTTAACGAATTATGTCGGCCGGCAAGCCATCTACTGTGAAAGCGGACGAGCCCGCCGTGTGTGGATTCCCCGCCGATAACAACCACTTGCGTAACCGTCCTCGTGGATAGACTGCCCGAACCCGCTCCGAAGTCGATGAGCTCACGAAAAGCGCCACCTACGCCCAAGTCCGAACTGAACGGTCTGGCAATGGACGCACGCGTGGTCGACCGGAAAGCAGGAAAGACAGCGTGGGCGATCCTCGCAGCAATGGGGGTGGCCAGCTTTGGTGCAGCGCTGTTGTTCAGCACCGCGATCGGGCCGGCGCTGCCCGCGATCAAGACCGACTTGAATCTAAGTCTGGCCGAGCAGACCTGGACGATCACCGCCTACACCCTCGCGTTCGGTGTTGCGCTCGTCGCCGGCGGCCGCATGGGTGATGTGATCGGTGAAGCCAAGATAATTGTCACCGGCTTCATCGTCTTCGGCGCCGGCCTCGTGTTGTCCGCTGTCGCGATCTCCGGGCTCGTCATCATCAGTGGGCGGGCCATTCAAGGCGTCGGCGTTGGTATCTGCGCCCCGGCCACGCTGTCGATTGTGGTCAACACCTTCCCTATAGCTCGGCGCGGGTTCGCCATCGGCGTGTGGGGCTTCGCGCATGGACTTGGCACCTTCGCCGGTCCGCTGTTCACGGCGTGGATGATGCGCATCGCAAGCTGGCGGGCGGTGTTCTGGGCCGCTCTACTGCTCGCCGCCCTCGTCATCGTCATCACCATGTTGGCGACCCGCGGGTACAAGAGCGTGCCAGCCCAGGGAAAGTACGACTGGGCCGGCCTTCTCATCGGTGGCACTGGCATCACATTGATTACCTACGTCTTGCAGAACTCATCAGGCAATCTGACCGCTGCGACGCTGGGGGCACTGCTCGCGGCCGGAGTGGTCCTGCTGTGCGTGTTCACCTATGCGGAAAAGAGAACCGCGAGCCCACTGGTGGATTTCAGTCTCTGGAGAGAGCGACTTTTTCTCGTCGGCTGCGTCGGCAACGCCGCCGTGGGCTTTATCTACATCCCATTCTTGACCTTCGTCGGTTCGCTGCTCTTCATCGATGTTCTTGGCTACTCCCCGACTCGGGCTGGCTGGGTCATCGTCATGACGACAGGCGTCTGTATGCTTTGCCAACCCCCAGCCGGCCGGTGGGTCGATAAAGTTGGGCCCGGTCTACCCATCACTGCGGCCCTCGCACTGCAGGCGCTAGCGCTGGCGTGGATCGGGGCTTCCTTCGGACCCGTGACTACGGTGGCTCACATGGCTGCTCCGTTGACGCTCATGGGTATTGGGGTGGGCATCGCACTGCCAGCATGCAATACGGCGGCGATGTCAGCGGTCGACACCAAGCGGGCGGGAATGGGCTCAGGGGTGATGCAGATGGCTTTCAGTATCGCGGCGTCGCTCGGTATGGCGCTGGTCACGTCGGTCGCCGGCGTCAGCGGTGGCGCGAAAAGCGCCGCCCGGCCAGGCCAGCACACCGAATTTCACGAACTCGCGGATCGCTACGCCAACGCTGTCCAGCACGGGAAGTTCGCGCAGGCCAATGACATCCTGGCCACCCTTCCAAGCGATTCCGCCGACGCCATCAAGCGAGCCGCGGCCGCTACATTGTCATCGGTGATCACCATGTCGATGCTGGTGCTGGCACCGCTTGCACTGGCCGCCGCGCTCTTTACCTGGGTGATTGTCGGCCGACGCCGCGTTCCCGATTGCACTGAGCTCACGGAACCCTAACCACAGGTACGACCGCACCGACCATCTTGCCTAACTGGATCGCTTGCACTATTTGCGGCTCACTCAGTGGTGTGCCTGGTGTGGATCCGATGGCACCGGCAATGATTCGTACGACTCCGGTGGATCGAACCGCGGCAATCCATTCGGGCATGAGATCGGGGAGCTGATCAACGAGCTGGATCCGCTTGCCGGGGCGATATGGATCATCGAGCATCACCCGACCACGGCCGGTGCTGCTCAATTCGAGGGTGGTGGTGGTGACCTGCGGGCAGGGCTGACTGATGTGCAGTAGAAGTTCCCAGCCTTGGTCCAGGAGAAGCTGTGTCCACAGATCTTCGAGGTCGCCGGTCGGCCGCAGGGCGGTGACACCGATCGGGCGGTCGATGACCAACCCCGCAAGATAGCCTTCCGATGTCGGCCAGAGGATTTGCTGGCTCAGGATCTCTTCGTTGCCGCCGTCGCAGCGATCCGCGAGTGTCGATTCGGGTGATTCAATCACCTGTGAGGGTAGGCATCGGGCATGCGCAAAAGAAATCACCGGAGGGCCATCGCCGGTGAAGATCACCACGTTGGTGCGCTCACGGCGGGCCTTACCGGGCTTTTTGCAGCCGGCGCAGGTGTACTGGTTGGTCGTGCGGCGCACGGTGTCCAGGGCATCCTGGCTCAGAAGTTCGGCCACCTCGGCGGAACATTTCACGAAGCTACTCATCGTCAGTGCTCCCAGGGTGGTTTCGGCTCATCGCGTGGGGCTCGCATCGGTGGCGGGGACTGCTGGCCGGGCGGGGTTGCGGCGGCGGATGAACGGTCCTGTTGTTGTTTGGTGAAACTCGGTGTTTCCGGCAGGGGTGGGGGAGGGTAGGGCCACAGGTCGGTGGAACCTGGTATGGCTAGCCATCCTTCCAGGATGCCGTACACGGAGGCCATCAGGAATGTTCCCGCTCCTTGCACCAGGATCCACGGCAGGATGACGGTCCCGCCGAAGGTCGCTCCCGAGGGGTTGATGATCACGGTCCCCAGCGTCATCACCGCGGCGCCGATCCAGGCCAGGGCGGTGATCGGGATCGAATGCAGCGACTCCGGCTCTGGGGTGATCCTGCGTGCCAGCCACCGATACAACAGCCGCCCCAAGGGCCACGCGAGCGGAAAAAGCAGCGCGCAGCCCACGACCAGGATCGCCTCTGCTGCGCCCGCGCGGCTGTTGATCGAGCGCAGCCACATGAACTCGGTGACGCCTTGTGCATGCGGGTTGTAGGCCACGCCGGCCGCCGCGCGGCGGTGATCGTCGTAGGCAAGCTGCAGCAGATCAGCGCGGGTGCGTTGGAAGGTGCGCGAACGGGCGTGGTTGCGGATCCAGGAGGCGCGCTCGAGCGCGTACATCAAGGTGACCGGGTAGCCGTAGTCCATCAGTGGGGCCATTCATAGTCCGAGCCGGCGTCCTCGCCGGCGTCGTCGTAGCTGGTGGTGATCGCCGTGTCTGGGGGCATGACCGCATTCCACAGCAGGTGCCCGATACCGGCGAGTGTCTTGCCGGCGCACACCAGCAGCATGACCGCGAAGATCGCGTGCGCGAGCTTGTAGCGCCACGCCCCTTGCGGTCTCATATCCGGATCAGGCCTTCGATGGTGTTGTTGTCGTACATGTGCAGGAACTGTTCGAAGCTGGGCAGCTCGACCTCGATGCCTTCATAGCCGCGAAACAGCAGCCGGCCACGGTAGCGCTCGCGTGGCTGCAGCTCCTGGGGCAGCAGCCGGGGACCTTCTTCGGTGCTGATGACCCTGTTGCCGTTGGTTTGGTCGACCGTTTCGGTGGATCGCACGGTCAGGCCACTCCACAGTGAGCCCTGTTCGAGCATTTCCAGTTCAGCGGATCCGTGCATGACCAGCATCACCGGGAAGATCCGCAAAAGGGTCTCCATGAAAATCGGGTCGTAGCGGTGCGCGATCTGCTGAGCTGCCTGCAACGCGACCAGCAGGTTGATGCCCAGGCCGCGGGCCTCGGAGACCAGCACATCCAACGTCGGCAGCGGCAGCGTGTTGGTCAGTTCGTCGATCGCGACCAGCAGGTTGTGTTCAAGGATGTTCAGCGACGTTTTACGCCGCCACTGGCTCACGATCGCCTGCACCAGCGGCAGCGCCGCCCCGACACCACCGCCCTCGGGTTCGGCCAGAATGAACAGGCTGGCGGTCGGGTCGTCCAGGCAGCGCGGATCGAACACCGGAAGGTCCTGGCGGCGCACCGACTCATACACCCACGGAAACAGTGCGGCCGACATGCCCAGTGCGACCGAGTCGCGTTGCCGGCCCGCGAGCATCGCTACCCGCTCCAGGCGGGTGGGCAGCACCGACCACGGCATCGTGGCGAAGTACTGGCGGGCATCCCACCACGAGGGCGGCAAGTCCGAATAGACGGTGGCGGGGTCCTCGCCGGCGGCGATGCGCTCCGCGCGCACGTACTCCGCGGCCTGCTGGTCATCCATTTCGTCGGCCGCTTTCTGCGCGGCCCGCTGGGCCGCCAACGCGGCATCATAGGCGGCCTTGGCCCGGTATTCCTCGAGCTCGGCGGTCTTTTTTGCTGAGGCTTTCGCCTTCTGGTCGGCGTTAATCTCTTTTGAACGTTCTTGGGCGATAATGTATTTGAGTTCTTCTTCGGTGACGTTGGGAATGACCACTGATTCGGGGCGTTCGGGTTTGAAGGGGTTTTCCACCGCGTGCATCACCCAGTCGATGCCCTGGCTGTTGCCGCGCGGGGAGGCCGCATACAGCAGCGCGGCCAGCGACGGGATGATCTGATACGCCCAGTAGGGCTCGTCGTGGCTGGTGATGCGCCCACCGAGGCTCAAACCGGCGGTGCGGTGCAGCCAGGTGGCCATGTTCAGCGCGTCGTCATGGCGGTCGATCAGCGTTGTCGGGTCGATCCGGCACTGGGTGACGTGCGCGCCGTAATACGGTGATTCGATCTGCCGCAGGTCGATCAAATACACCGGGCCGATACGGCGTTCACACACCAGCCGCAGATAATCGTCCTTACTCGAAGCCCCCACAATAGGGCCGGGGTGGGCGATGCTTGCTGGCCCGAGCACGGATTCGGTCTTCCCGCCTCCCGTCGGGCAGGACACCAAAATATGTGGGCCGGTGCGCGGTGCGATCTTTTTTCCCGTCTGCGGATCGGTGTACAGGCCGGCGTACGGTGTCGGCATCGGTTGCGGAGCGATCAATCCCACGTCACGTTTCCTTTTACCGCCGTTGCGATCACGGTGTTCAGTGCGGCGCGCATGTCGGCGGCGGTGATCGTGGTCATGGCAGGAGCGTCCAGGTCGTCGACGTCGGCGCCCGTGCCCAACCGCAGCGCGAGTTCTTCCATCGCGTCTTCGATGACGTTGCGGATGAACCGGGCGTTGCCGGCGACGTCGATCAGCCGCCGCCGCGCCCCGCCGCCGGCGCCGGCGCCGTCGCTGTGGTGGGCGGCCAGATACGTGCAGGCTTTCAGCAGCACCGCTGAGGCTTCAGGGTCCAGCGTGGATTCGGTTTCAGCGGCGAACGCGGCAGCGATATCGACGAGCTCGGCGGCGTCGTAGGACGGGAAGTTGATGCGTTTCGGGAACCGGCTCGCCAACCCCTCGTTGGCCGCCAGGAACCGGTTGATCTCATCGTCGTAGCCGGCGATGATCACCATCAGCCGGTGACGGTCGTTTTCCATCCGGGCAAGCAGGGTGTCGACCGCTTCGCGGCCGAAAGCGTCGCCGCCGGACAGCCCGGTTTGGATCAGGGTGTAGGCCTCGTCGATGAACAGCACACCATCAAGGGCGGCGTCGATCAGGGCGTCGGTTTTCGCCGCCGTCTGACCCAGGAAGCCGGCCACGAAATCGGCCCGCTTGACCTCCAGAACCTTTGCCTGCGGTAACACGCCCAGACCGCAGTACAGCTGGGCGATCACTCGGGCGATCGTGGTCTTGCCGGTTCCGGGCGGGCCGGTGAACACCAGGTGGTGGCTGCGCATCGCCGGCGGCAGCCCTTTGGCGGTGCGTGCGTTGTTGATCCGCACGCTGGCCTTGAGCTTTTCGACTTGTCGTTTGACGTCGGCCAGTCCGATCTGGCGGGCAAGTTCGGCGTCGGCGGCCGCCAGCAGCTCGTCGCGGTTGCCGACCTGCTGCTCACGAGCGAGCTCGGCGGGGTCGGCGGCGGTGTCCGGATCCCACGGGTCGCTGCGGGAGTCGATGACGGCCTGGTCGATGGTCACAAGGTGCACCTGGGGGTCGGTGAGCATGGCGCGGGCCGCACCGTGGCCGGGGTCAGCGACCAGGGCCGTGCGCAGCGCCTCGGTGGCCTCGGTTTCCTGCCCGAGTGCCCGGTGGGCGGCGCCCACGAAATAGGACACCGCGGCGGTCGAGGCGGGCAAGATTTCGGTGATCGTTTTGCCGTTGGGCAGCGGATCTGTGGCGGTGGCGATCGCGGCCTTATGCAGGCCCAGGCAGGCCTGTGCGTGGCCCGTCAGCGCCCGGGCGGCCGCGCTGATCACCACGTCGGCGCCGTAGTCACGCAACACCCTGGCGGTGTCCACCACCTGCGGCCAGCGCTGCGTCTGGTAGTACAGCGCGGCGGCCGCGAACGTAATCAGCGGGTTGTCTGCGCCCAGGCTGTCGGTGAACACCGCGGCCGCGTCATCGAACCGGCCCGCCCTGCACAGCGCGGCGATGTAGGCGGCGCCGGCAGCGTCCGCACTTCTCAGTGGCGCGGTGATCAGCATGCCGGATTCGTAGACAACGTTGAGGTTTTCGGCGTGCAGCCCGTAGCGGCCCAGCGTGGCGCCGATGCGCTCCGCGCAGCGCCACAGCCCCTCGTACACACCCAGGGCCCGGTCGCCGGCCGCCAATCGCCCAAGCCACCCATCGGCCAACGTCGGATCGGCTCTGGTGGCGGCGGCCAGCACTTTTCGCGCCATACGCTGGTCGGGTGTTTCGTGATCGCCGCGCACGCTGTAGCCCAGCGCCAGCAGTCCTGCCTCGAAGGCTTCGATCGCGCCGCTCACCGCACACCCACCAGTTCCCGGTCGCCGCGCCGGCGTTGTTGTGTGGATGACGGAAGATGCGGCCGTTCGGCCGGGGTGATCACGGCGCGCACCGTGATCGTCGTCGGGCCGCTGCTGATCGTGATGATGTCGCCCCGCTGATCGAACGTCATGTCCCCTTCGGGTGCCGGGCCATCGAGCGCGATCAGTTCCAGGGTCGCCGTCTCCGGGACGCTCGGCGCGGGCAGGCCGTCGTAGATGTGCAGATGTGCTGGCCCGGTGGCCAGTTCAGCTCCCGGCACCGCGGTGCGGATCCGCGGGCCGGTCAGCGGTGTCCACCGGTGCTCGCGGGTGGTGATGATCGTAACGAGAGCTCCGGTGGCTTCAGCGCGGCGGATGAGCTGTTCGGCATAGATCGCATCCAGCCGCGCGGCGATCACCCGCTCCTGGCCGGGAACCAGCGGCACCAGCAGCAGCTCGCCGACGTCGGTCATACCGAGCACTTGCCCGTCCGGGCCCGCCGGGGGATGCAGGTCGGCCGGCCGCGCTACCGGCTGGTAAATCGTGGTCACCGGTGCGGTGTCCGCCACTGGGCGGCCTATTCTGGCGGCCACCGCCTGTTGGCCGGGAAGGCCTTTCAGGAACGGCAGCGGCGGGCTGGCCGGCGGGCGCGGCCCGCGCACCCGCGCAAAGCCGCTCCAGCCGCCCGCGTCGCGGCGCAGCGTGGCCATGACCGAATCGGTACGGATCGCCCACAGTTCACGAAAACGATGGTCGCGAAGCGCGGCCGGGTCGATGCTGTAGATCGTGTCGGTCTGCGCGCCGGTGTCACCGGCGCCGGTCAGATAGTTCCAGTGCTGTGGTCCGCGGGTCCGGCTTCGGGCCGCCAGTTCCTCGAGCTCGGGCGCGGTAAGCGGGGTGCACGGGCAGCCCGCGGCCGCCAGGGTCGCCGCGATACGAGACAGCGACGTCGCCGCGGCCGCGGACAGCGAGGTTCGCGCCGCATAGTAGGTGACGGCATGACGCGGGAAGAACCGCGCGATCAGGACCGTGGTGCGGTCGCCGGTCACTGGCCGGCCCGACAGCTGGGTGTCGTAGATGCCCGCATACCCGGTGCGGGTCAGCCCGTTGCCGTCCAAGACCAGATCGACGCTGCACGGCCGGCCCGGCCCGAGCTGGTCAAGGGCTGCATCCAGTGCATCTAGCGGCACGGTCGCGGTGGTTTCCACGCGGCGCTGAATCAGCCAGTGCGGCACGTGGGGATGCCCGTGCAGGTTCAGCGCGCAGATCAGCTGCCCACCGTCCCAGATCACGCCGACCTCCTGGCCGGCGACCACCGCGGTGGCCGCGGCGCCCGGTTCCTCGCGGGTAGCGCGGTGGCGCGGGCGGGCCAGTGCTACGGCGGCCCGTTTGCGGCACCACTGCGGGACCGTGAACCCGTTGACGGTGATCACCCCGATCCCGATGACGGCGGTGGCGGCCGCGGTCACGCTCAGGTGCCCGGCCCAGCCGGAGGCGGGGATCGCGGCAACCCAGATCGCCACGAACGCTGCAGGAATGACGGTCGCTAACCGGTAATCGACCCCGATCACCCGGCCCAGGGTCAGCCGGCCGGTCTCCGGTCCGGCGTTCATCGCGTGCTCCGTTGGCGCACCACGAATCGCGCGCTGATGCCCGCGCCGACCAACACCAGAGCACTGATCAGCAATGCCCACCGGTGGGCTCGCGGATCCGGTGGCGGGGGTGGCGGGGCCACGATCAACACTTGCCGATGCGTTTCCACGATGTGGGGATCGGTGGCCGGCAGTTCGTAGGTCAAGGCGGCCACCGGGTCGACCAGGCCGTGACCGACCGCGTTGTCCACGCCGCGGGGACCGGTGTGGGCGGTGTCGGTGAGCCGGCGGCGCACCTGCGCGGCGGTCAGGTCGGGGAATTTCGCCCGAACCAGCGCCGCTACCCCCGAAACGTAGGCTGCCGAGAAACTGGTCCCGAAAATGTTCACCAACCCGTCCGGGCCGGGCAGCGCGTTGATGGCCTCCCCGGCCGGGCCCAGCGCGACGGTGTTCACGCCCGGGCCCGCGATGTCGACCCAGGGCCCCGACATCGAGAATTTCGCGGCATTGGTTTTGTCGCCCGGCGCCCCTGACTCGTCGACCGCACCCACGCTCATCACGTAGTCGGAGAACCACGACGGACTCGACACCGCGACCACATGCGCCCAGTTGCGGGGATCCGCAGGCAGTAGCGGGTCATAGCCGGGATTGGCCTGGCAATCGGCGTTGCCCGCGCCGACGTTGCCGGCCGCGGCCACCAGCACCGCGTCTTTGACCACCGCGGCATACCGCACCGCGGTCGCCAATTTCGTTTGATCGATCGGGTGCGCAATCGGTATGCACGCCACCACGGACATATTGATCACCCGCGCCCCCATATTGGCCGCATGAACGATCGCTGCGGCCAGCGCGTCGAGCTTTCCGGCCGCTTCCACCTGGCCGGGGCTTTGCCCCTGCACGGGCTCGGGCCGCTCGGGGGTGTAGTTGTTCGACGACTGCCGGATGCTGATCAAGTTCGCGCCGGGGGCGACGCCGACGAACTGGTCCTCGGCGGCTCGCTGAGCGCCGATGATCGACGCTACGAGGGTGCCGTGCATGTCACAGTCCACCAGGCCGTCGGAGGTGTCGACATAGTCGCCGCCCGCGGCCAGCCGCGGCAGCCGCGGATTCGGCGCCACTCCGGTGTCGATGACCGCCACCGTCACACCGTCACCGGTGGAGAACTTGTGTGCCTGGTCGACATCGAGCAGTACTTGAGCGGCCGGGATATCGGCGACCGGCGGGGCCGGCAGCACTCCGGGCAAATTGCACGCGTGGTCTTGGCGCATCGGCTGATCCGGGGCCGGCGGCGGATCGGGTGGGTCGCCCGCATCCGCGGGAATGGTCGGCGGGTCCACCGCCCACGCCAGCGGTGCTGACGGGGTCGCGCCCACCAGCACGACCGCGGCCGCCGCGATTCGAACAGACCGGTTCAATGCCCTCATCAGCCGAAGTCCCTGTTGTAGACCATTTGCGGAATACGCAGCAGCAGCATCGGCGCCAAGAGAACCGCGGCGATGACCGCATATTCGGATAGCACTCGCGCCCCCCGCACCAGCGGCGGATGCGGCCGGGCGTCGGTGGGGACCGTCGCAGGGGCAACCAGCGCCAGCACGGACACCGCCGTGGCGACACCCGCACCGCACCACAGCCCATACGTGACGGACAGGACCGCGGTGAGCGACAGCGCGGGACCGAACACCCCCAGCAGCAGACAGAACACGTTGCGCCGACCCGCGAAATACCAGGTGCGGTACGCGAACAGCACGGGCACACCAGCGGCGAACGCCAACCAGGGCCACTGCCGGCCGTGGGTGGCTGCAACCAGCCCGGTCAGCACGGTGGCCACGACTGACAGGCCGATCAATATGCCGGTCAGATAGTCGTTGGCCCGCACAGCGCGCTCCAGCAGCCCAGCAGGGTCCGGAGGGACCTCCGTGGGTTCAAGGGTGTCACTGCCTGCACCGCCGACACGACGGCCGATGAACCGGCCCGACCCGGAAGGAAACATCGACACGGGCAGCCACGCCAGCCGCGCCGCCAGCGCGTCGGCCCGCCCTAGTGCGATCACCACTGCGACCACGAGCCCGCACGTCATCGCCGGCCCGGGAACGACGTCGGACAGCGACGCCACTTGCGAAACCGCGAGGAATGCTGCGGCGACCGTGATGCTGGTGTAGAGGCACCTATGGCGGCCGGTCGCCAGCAGCACCCCCGCCGCCGCGGCGGTGCCGGCCGCCGTGACCAACAAATGCGGGGCCCCCCAGTCGCCGAAGGACCGCGGCAACAGCAGCGACAGACTGATGGGCCCGAACACGATGATCCCGGCCGCGCTGATATCGGCAACGTCGCCGCGACGCCGGGTGCGCGCGTTGATCAGTGCGAGCACCCCGACCGCGACCACGCACCCCAACACCACCCCGACATGGATCGGGGTGCGGGCCCTGATCGCAAGCACCTCGAGCAGGGTCAGTGCCGAGCCCGCCATGAGCGCGGCAAAACCCAGCATCACCGTTGTCAGCACGTCCGGGGTGGCGGCGGGAAACAGTTTGCGGCTCAGCCCGGCGACGAATGCGGAGACGTCTTCGACGCGCGGTGCGAACTCCTCGCCGGCCGGGGCGGCGATAAGCTCCAATGCCGCACCCGAAGGCACGCCTTGGGCGGCGAGGCTTTTCTGATTGTCGAGCAACGTGCCGATCGGCGTGCGTAGTCGCCACCCCCGTGAAGCGTCCGGCAGTTTGTCGGCGGCACCGACGCTGTCCAGGTACTCGCCGAGATACAGTTCGATGTCGCCCAGGACGACGCCGAGTTCGCTGTTAGCGGGCACCTTGACGTCGACCTGAGTCCAGTCCCCGACGCGCAGCGAGACCTCGCAGACGGTGTCGCTCATCGCCGCTGCCCGTCGACAGGAAGCGGCGGGGCGCCGTAGTGGCTTGCCAGACGGGCAGTCGCCGCCAGATATGCGCGATAGGTGGGTTTTTGCAGCTGGTCGAGGTTGAGCACGGTGGCTTCGGCCAGGTGGGGATCGTAGGGCACGTAGATCGGGTCTTTCCACACGATCCCGCTCACCGCCTCGTGCAGGCTGTCGAGTATCCGCGGGTTCGGGGCAGGGGAGCGGTCGGAGACCAGCAGAAGGCTGCGCTGCAGCAGTTCGTGGCGGCCGTGGGCCAGTAGCCAATCATGGGTGCGCAGTGCTGCGCGGCCGGAGTCGAACCCGACACCGGTGACCACGACCACGGTCGTGACCAGGTCCAAAATCGCGGCTGTCACGTCGTCGTTGATGGTTTGGCCGCAGTCGATGCCGATAATCCGGTAGCCGGTGCGCAGCACGTCAATCGTGTCGATCAAGGTGCGTGGACTGTAGGTGGCTGGGTCGATGTAGGCGGTCGAGGCGGCCAGCACGTCGAGCTGGGCGACGTTGCGGGCCGTGTACATGCGGATATCGTTGAGGTTGCCGCGCAATTGGTTTCGCTCGCGCAGAATGTCTGCGAATGTGTGCTGCGCCTGCGGGTTGACGCGGGACGCCAGATTGCCTTCGTTCGGGTTCGCGTCGATGGCGATCGCCTCAGCGCCGCGCAATTTGGCGAACATCGAGCCCAGCGCGGCCGTGGTCGTGGTCTTCGACACCCCGCCGCGCGGACTGATCACCGCGAAGATGAACGCGCCGCGTGCAATGTTGGCGCGGATCTGGTCGACCCGTTCGCGGTCCTCGCGTTCGGCCTTGGATTCGCCGGGGTTGATCAAACCGAACGTTCCGGCCAAAACGACCTTGCGCCAGCCGGATTGCGGCCGAGGTTTCACTTCGGTGGTGAAGGCTTCTTGGCGCAGATTCTCAGCCAGGCTCGCATCGAAGCCCGCGGCCGCGGCACCGTAGAACTCGGCCGGCAAGGACGCGCGTTCAGCGTTGGGCTGCTCGAAAGCAGGGTGCGCCGGCTGTGGGTAGTGCTGCTGCGGCGGTGGCGCCTGTGGCGCGGAGTGCTCCTGCTGCCACGCCTGCTGTGGTGCCGCCAGTTCCTGGCCGGCCGGCCGGGGCTCAGCCGGCAGTGGGCCGCCGAACTGCTGCTGGCGCTGCTGTGGCTGGGGTTGCCATCCGGATTCGGCGCGCGCGACATTTCCCGTGTCGGCCGTATCCATCGGGCTGGGCGCCTGATGGCGCGGCGGTTGCTGCCACTGTGGCACCAAGACCTTGTCGGCATGCCCGCCGAACTGGTGCCCGTTCGCGGCGGCCGCACCCTGTGCGGGCTGGGGAGCTTGTGCGTTACTCACGCCGGCGATCCTACGATCGGCGCGAAAACCACCGCAACAAGCAAAGCACCTGCGAATTGGTGCGTTTCAGCGGTATCGAGGGTCCGTTAATCAGTGCGGGCGTGGGTAAACCACGCCGAACGCGGAACACTACGGATCGCGGCCAGGATGACCCGTTCCAGCCGCATCTCTTCATACGGTTCTACCGTGAGCCAGCGCTGTCCATTGTTGTCGCTGGCGAAACTGGTAATGATCGCTTCATCCGCTGTGGCGGTCACGCGCGCAATCATGTCCGGGGCCGAGCGGCCGCCTTCATGGTTGAGGTAGGCCGCGACCTCGCCGCGGGCTTGCAGCTGGGTTTCGCTGCGCTGCAACACCCCTGCCACGGACCGGGGGAGCCCCCGCGCACACAGTTCGGTACTCCATTCCTGCGGATCTTGTGTGCACATGGCGTCGTAGACGGTGCTCAGCGGAAAGCTGACTCGATCGATAGCGGCCGTGGGCGCACTGCTGTCGTCGGCGAACACGTACCGGCGGATCGTGGCGGCGAGCTGGCCAACCAGCTGTGGTTCATCCAGATTGGTGTAGGCATCAATCGTCACCTCATCACCACAACGGCTTGCAACCACGACCAGTTTGTCCCGACGCGCCAGGCACACGTAGGTGTCGTCGCGTTGCGCCGCGGCCAAAGTCATGTTGATCTCGGTGTCGGGATAGGCCAGCGCCCGCAGGATCACCAATGCGTCCGAGTCCACATCCCCGCCTCGCAGCATGCCGGCCTGCGTCAAGGTGTCACGCTCGTCATCGGTGAGCGACACGACGGTGTCGGCGATCTGCAGCAGCTGCGGGCGGATCCGCAAGTGCGCCGGCAACATCGTGATACTGGCCAGCCGCTGAAACGCCAGCAACGCCGACACACTCAACGTCAACTCTGCCACGGCGACCGGCATCCACAATCCCTTCGGTGAAAAGTGTTGGGGCCGCTGCCCGGCCCTGTCCGGGAGCGGCCCCAACGGTTCATCTGTGCAGGCAGTTAGGCCCACAGGGCGGTGTTCGAGACCTCTTGGGCCCTCATGTCCGCGTTGGCCAGCCGCGCCTTCTCGATGTAGCGGCCCGAGGCGCCAATCACCTGATCCAGACTCGAGGTGACATGGCGGCTCCACGTGGTGGCTTGGGTGAACGCAGTCCCATCCCAGTGCGATGCCCACCGGGCAAGCTCACTTTCCATGGCCTCTTTCACCCCCAACAGCTGCTGGTTGGCGGCGGTCATCCCATCCAGCTGGGTGTCGATCGCTTCGAAATCGTGACGAATCGGCATAGCTTCAAATCTCCTGTCTCTACTTGTCTTTACAGCCCGGTCGAGCCCAGCGAGGCCGCGTTCTGATCATCGGTCGAGCCGTAACCCGTGCCCGACTTGCCCAATTTGAACGACACCTCTTGCATCGCTGCCTGACCCTTCTGCAACTGCGCGTGGATATCAGCGCTACCCACGGCAAATGCCGCATGCCCGCCGCCCTGCCAAATGGCCTGCGTCGCGTCGACCTCGCCCTGCAGTTGGCCGATCAGCGCTTGTGCCTGATCAGCCAGCCCCGAAATCGTTTTCGCCGAAGCCGCCTGTGCGACAACATCGGCTTGCATCGGACCTGTCATGTCTTTCCCCAATCTGTGTTTCCGGCATCAATTTCGGCTAGTGTGCGTGAGCTTCACCCCCACCGCAACAAGCAAAAAACTCTCGTCGCAACCCCCTTAGTTACCGGCGGCCTCGCCGTGCGCCCCGTTCGGGCCCAACAGGTAGGGCTCGGCATATTTGTTCTCCGTGCCCCCTGCGCGGCCGCGCCCGTTCTGCATTGGCGCCCCATACATGCCCGCCCCACCCGCCGGCACGCCGCTGCCGCTGCCCGCGGGCACCTTCGACGG